>DAOVVY010000133.1 GCA_030636885.1 Candidatus Nanohaloarchaea archaeon | reverse complement strand
AGAGTTTATTATATGTTATATATTTAAGCTGGTGGTATATATATATCTTATAAGTCTTGTTCATATTTTGGCTGTAAAATCTGATGTATCTGTTAAATTTGCAGTGGTATTATTTTTTTTGCTGGTTTTTTTAAAACATTCCCAGCATCACATAACTTAGTATTATAAGTCCGAACCAAACCCCCTTGTTCCAAGTTATTATCTTTGAACCGTCAAGAGGGGGTATGGGTATCAGGTTGAACATTGCAAGGAAACAGCTAACATAACCTATGCTTGATGCAAGGTCAAAACTGCCGATTGTCAATATCCCTGTTAGAAACAGCATTAATGTTGCAATTACAAGATTTGCTATTGGTCCTGCCATTGAGATGTATGCATTCTCTTTTTGTGTGATGGTTGAATGCGTGTGTCCGAACATATCTTTTCGCATGCTGTATATCATGACTGCGCCAGGGGCTGCTATAACAAAGTTCCCATCTGTGATTATTGCAAGCAGAAGTGCAAATTTAAGGCCTTTCCACCAGATCTGGTATCGTGCCTGGCATCCGTATCTGATTGCTGTGAATTTGTGGGCGAGCTCATGGGGTATGAATGCGAAGAATATTATTGCAAGATAAAGTAAGTATGCATATAATGCGCCAGTGTTTAGATTTAATATTAGTTGATATCCATATAGTCCGTAAAAGAATATGAATGCTAAAGCTAAAGTTGAGATTATTATGTCTTTTATCTCTTTTTTATCAAAACCTAGTTTTTGAAGATTAATCATATCTAGTCACTATAAATGTAGTTGTGATAATTTTTATGTACTTATGTCATCTATGAATTTTTGAAGACTGTCTTTTAGAAGCATTCTTAAAGCTCGTGTGATGTCTGTTTCGGTAATTATACCTACAAGTTTTCCATCTTTTGATATTGGAAGTCTACGAAAACCTTTATTGTGTATGAGTTCGCTTGCTTTTATTATTGAAAGTTCTTGAGGTGCCATTGTAAGTGGTACATGCATAATGTCTTCAACTTTTAAAGAGTTATAATCTTTGTTTACTGCAATTACTTTTTTTAAGAGATCTCGTTCACTAATCATACCGTACGGTTCTTTTTCTTTTGTTACGACAAGACAACCTATATTATGTTTTGCCATGGTTTCTGCGGCATCTTTTATAGACATTTTTAAATCTACAGTTATTACTTCTTGACTCATAACATCTTTTACAAATATAATATTTATCTACCTCTATTATCTTTTTTTAATTTTTTTATTGTATATTTTTATCCCTTCTTGATTTATCTCATATGGGAATATGGCACATTCATGTTTGACATTGCGTATTTTCCAGATACCCATAGCTCTTGTATCTCTTAATGAGTTGTGGTTATAATACATTCGGATGACACCATCTACAAGTGCTTCTTCAAAACCTAATCGGTTCATGGAGTTGCTATCTGTTTCAATTTGGCTTGTGATTATTGCGGTGCAGTTGTTTTCTTTTAAGATCTGTTGCATATCTATAAGTGTGTTTTTTATATCTTTTTGTTCGGTTAGGAATAGACTGAGACCTGTCAATGAGTCAAGTATGACTAAATCTATGTTATGTTTTTTAATGTTTGTTGAAAGTATGTCTGTAACTGCTGTAAATTCGTAAGGATTATATTTGATTATGTTTAATTTTTCTTTTTCCGAATCATTAAGTTTCCAGGAGAAATTGTCAAAATTACTCTCTAATGTCTTTTTTTGTTCTTCAAATGTTAGGTATAAGCAGTTCAATTTATGTTTTGAAATGCAATTTGCTGTGAATTGGCTTGCAAGGATTGTTTTACCTGAACCTGTCGGGCCTACAAGAAGCATTAGGTGTCCTTTAGGTATTCCTCCTCCTAAGAGTTTGTCAAAGTTTTTGATGTCTGTATTAAGAAACTCCATAATATTACCTTCTATTATTGTTTGGTATGTTGTATATTAAGGTTTGGACTTATCACTTGGTTCTTGTTGAAATTAATGGGATTTAGAAATAGAAAAAAAGAAAGAAAAAAGAATAGATGTTTTATCTATTCGAATGCGCCGTTTAAAGTTCCACGAGCTGTGTGTGTTATGCCATCTATAGTATAACCAATTGCAAGGTCATATGAATAACATGCACCTGCTGTTCCAGTAGGTCCTGCTGTACCTGTTACGACTGCACCTGCTGTGCTTACATTCCAGTCACTTGCACCTTGAGTTATTGCTCCTGCATCTACAGTAACACTTGTTAATTCTATATTTTCACCAGCTGCATTTCGTAGATTAACTGATAAAGCACCTGCATCTGTCAGTGCATAATCTTTTACACTAACCTGTGTTCCTGCAAAACCCGTTACTGAGTTACCACAGCTTCCGCCTCCGAAAAGACCCATGTTCCAAAGAACTCCTGCAACAACGACTATTGCTAAAATAGCCCAACCATAAGTCATTAGGTATTCTGTTGCGGATTGTCCCATTCTTCTTTTAAATATTTTCATTTGTACAACCTCCATAAATTTAATGGTAATTATGAATTGATTTAAGTGGTTTATATGTCTTTCGGTTTTCGTATATCCTATAATGTGATGTGAATTATAGTTTATACTATTGTGTATATTATCAAAATCAATAGTGGCTGATGTATAAGGTATATAATAAGTGATTTTTTCCCAAGAATTGTTAATAGTTTAGTGTATTTTTGTATATTTGGGATTTTT
>DAOVVY010000103.1 GCA_030636885.1 Candidatus Nanohaloarchaea archaeon | reverse complement strand
CGATATTCTGTATCTGCAACCCTTTTCATTTTACAGTTGACATACAATACATCTATTGAAACATTGTTTGCTGATGCTATTTCTTTCAGTTGTGAAGTAACGTATTGTGTTACAAGTGTCTTTCCTGTACCAGTCATACCATATATGAATATGTTTGACGGTCTGTCACCTTTTAAAGCAGGGGCTAAAATTCCACCTATCAAATTAATCTGTTCTTCGCGATGCGGTACTGTGTCTGGTGTATATCTTATTGTTAGGGAATTTTTATCTTTGAAAAGTGTCTTTGAAGTCATGTAAGTTTCAAATAGATTTTTCAGTGTTTTTTGGCTCAGTAGTATCCCCTCTTAACATATACTTTTTTTCTACAAGAAATGATGGTGTTATTGAATTTTTTGCTTTTTTTATCTTGTATATGTTTCTATAGGAAATAAAGGTTTAAATAGTTATTGATTGTGATTATCTTGACCCTCACCCCTTTGTTTCGTTTGGAAGTCTTTAATTAAATTAATATTAGAATGAAATATAACATTGTTATATATTATATTAAAAAAAGTATTTATTTGAATAGTAAAGTTCTACTGGAAATGATGGAGTGAGTGACAACCTAAAGGTGTAACTTTACAGAATGTTTCCACCTTGGTAGTTGTTCTCTTTCTGGTTCTCATAATGAGAATTTGCGTCTAATTTATTGAAAGAAACTTGCATGAATCTTACACCTATGTCAATTGCTGCACCTGGCAAAGATGGTTTGAATAGGACTGTCAATATACCATTATAACCCGCTTCACCAAATCCTGTAACTATATCACATTGACAATATCTGAAAAGTGATGATCGTGGTTCTATCTCAAAATTTGTGTTTTCAGGTGTGTTAACTTTTTCACAAGTGATGGCAAGGTAGGTCTTTTTGTTGTCAAGGTATATCAAAGTGCCCTCTTTTAGAATTATTGTTTGTTCTGTATCTATATTTTTGATATGATTTTCAAAACCTTCAAGAACATAGGCAATACCCAGTTCTGGTTTTTTTGCACTTTTCTTATCTATCCTTAATTGACCTGCTTTTTTTACTTCAATTAATGCAGCCAACCTAAAATCAAAACCGTTTGCAGTAATTTGTGTGTCAATATCCTTGTAATTGGAAATTATATCTTTCTCTTTTATGAGATTTATCAGGGTTTCTTTGCTTAGGACTGTCATAAATAATACCAAAAGAATTTATGTCTTTAAATTTTAAAACTATATATGTTAATTAATTGTGATCTGCACGCACATTCAGGGTATGCAGGTGGTGTTGGACAGATATCACTTGATAATCTTGAGGTTGCCATGCAAAAGAAAGGTATAGATGTTTTTGGTACTGGTGACTGCCTTCATCCTGAATGGAGAAAATTTTTGAAAGATAATATAATTGAAAGAGAAGATGGGCTCTTTTCAAAGAAAGGTAATGATGCACGGTTTATGCTTCAGACAGAGATTATATTTACTGCAGCTGTTGGTCCAGGCAGGAAATCTGTGCATACTATACTTTTGTTTCCGTCATTTGATTCGGTTGATAGGACTTGCAAGCTTTTAGATAGAATGGGTGTTAAGAACACTATAGGTAGACCTTTTATTAAATGTGAAGATAGGGTTGATGTGGGTAACAGGTTGTCTAAGATATTAGACATTGATGATAAAATTGAAGCAATACCTGCGCATGTCATGACACCGCAAGGGGTTTATGGGTCAAATAATCCGATTGATAAAATGAAAGATTTTTATGGAGGGGCTACTGAAAGGATATCTGCTGTTGAAACGGGGCTTTCAGCGGATCCTGAAATTCTTTCGTTGATACCAGAACTTGATAATTTTTCATTGATTTCAAACAGTGATGCTCACTCGGCAGCACTTAACAGGATAGGTCGTGAGTTTACAACTGTTGATGTTGATTCTGTTTCTTATGGAAATGTAATTGATGCAATAAGAAAAAATAAGATTGCGCGGACCGTTGAATTTAATCCTACAGAAGGTAGATTTTTCCTTACGGGACATAGGGCTGGAAAAAAAAGGCATGGCGATGCATATTGCGTGTTTTCACCTAAACATACACCTAAAGGGAATAAGTGTCCTATATGCGGTAAAAAGTTGACTGTGGGGGTTCTTGAGAGGGCGTTACAGCTCAAAGACATTCAGGGAGGTACAAGGGAATTCGGTGAACTTGCACCGTCAACAAAAGATTTTGTTAGGATGGTGCCGCTCGTTGAGGTTATTGCTTATTCAATCGGTGTCTTGTCCGTTGTCTCTGCAAAGGTTGTGGCACTTTATGATAAGGTTGTCGGTGTTTTTGGGAATGAGGCACAGATCTGGTTTGAAAAGGATGAGGTTATAAGAAAAAAGCTTGCGTCGGCTGAAGTTTCAGATGAAATTATTGATAATATTATCAAGGTCAAGACCGGTGATTTTAGTTTTTCGCCGGCAGGATTTGATGGTACATATGGTAAACTCTGTATAGGTACTAAGGAAGATGTCTTTAATGTTAACATAATTTCTGGACAGGGGACGGGACAGAAAAGATTGTTTTAGGTTTTTTGATTTTTCCCCAAAATGTTGGTATAATTTTAAAACATTTTATTGCGCAATTAAGACATGGACAAGAAAGAGGTTGCAGGTATATTTATTGAGGCAGGTATACTTGCTGAGCCTGACGCTGTTGATTATGTGGTTGATAAAGGTATTGATGCAGGTACACTTTCTGAGAAACTTATGAGTGTGGGTAAATTTTTTCTAACCAAAGAGGTCATTGAAGCATTGGAAGCGGGAGACGACAAGGATAAAAAGTCTGTTTTTATCAAGACGGCATCAAAAAAGATATTGGCTAAGGATGTGTCTGGAGTAGTCAAGATAAATTCTAAAGCTGAAGAACCACAGAATACCAAGACATTGACCGATTTTGTTGCCTATTTCAATGACCGGTATGAAAAGATAAAAAATATTCTTTTGGCACACACTGAAGTTAAGAATCCGATGTCTGTGGGACGGCTTAAAGAGGCGACAGACGAAAAAAATGTGTGTATTATTGCTATTATATCAGACATCAATATCAGTAAGAATGGACACCATATACTGAATGTTGAGGATCCTACAGGGACTATGACTGCAATAATTATGAAAGACAAGAACATTGGGGAGGAGGCAATCATTCCTGATGAGATTGTTGCAATATTGGGAAGTGTGAGCAACGGTACCATGTTTATTAATAATATTGTTTTTCCAGATGTGCCTGTCATGAATCATTTTGATAAGAATATTGAGGATGATTTGAGTACGGTACTTATATCAGACATTCATATGGGAAGTAATAAATATCTTCAGAAGGAGAAGGATAAAACTACCAAAAAGCTTAAAAGAAGTCAGGTTAGATTTTAGAAAGTCAAGTATTTCTGCATGTTAGGAGATAATGTTGATGGT
>DAOVVY010000079.1 GCA_030636885.1 Candidatus Nanohaloarchaea archaeon | reverse complement strand
GTTCAAATTCACCAGGTGTCTCTCTTAATTTTTTAGTACAATTAATATTCAATTTTTTAAAATATTTTTCATCAACAAAACCATAACCTAAAAATTTAGCACTGTTGACCTGTGTTGATTTAAGTGTTTCAAATGATTTTTTCTTTATGTTTGCTTGTACAACATCAAATGCACAATTATCTTCATTCCATGCAAACCCAATTCTATCAACTTTATATGGCGGGTGCCCTCCTAAAATATTAATTGTTATCTCTGTACCACTACTTTCGGTATTTACTGTATGTGGGTATTTGAATATAGGGGTTTCAAGAACAATTACTTCAGAATATCCAAACATTTTAAGTAATGCATCAAAACTGGTATTTTTAAACTCATAATTTAAATCTATAGATTTTTCCATATTAAATCACTCGACTATATCAACCTTAATAAAGATTTGAACAATTATAATTGATATAGTTATATAAACTTTATAAATATTTTTAGGAACGAAGAGTGATAAAAAATGAAATATGTACCTGACACCTCAGCAATAATTGAAGGAAAAGTTATGGAGATGATCCGTGACGGTAAACTTAAAGGTACTTTGATAATCCCAGAATTTGTAGTATCCGAACTTGAGAATCAGGCAAACCGTGGAAAAGAGATAGGATTCACAGGTCTTGATGAACTGAAAACAATAAGGGATATCGCAAAAGAAAAAAAGATAACAATTACGCAAATCGGCAGAAAACCAACAGCTGAAGAGATAAAGATGGCAAGTTCCGGCCGTATTGACGCGCTCATAAGAGACATTGCGCGTGACGAAAAAGCAACACTGTTGACTGGCGACATTGTCCAGGCAAAGACTGCAGAAGCCGAAGGTGTAGATGTTCTATATTTTGCAAAAGAGAAGATAACCAATTTCGCGCTTGAGGATTATTTTGACAAAGATACCATGTCGGTTCACCTGAAAGAGGGTGCAACACCAAAAGCTAAGAAAGGTAGACCTGGCGCATTTGAACTTATCTCATTAGATGAGGAAATCATAACAAAAGCCACGCTTGAAAACATAGCTCACGAGATAGTTGAACTCAACCGCGTCTCAGACGAATCCTTCACAGAGATATCAAGACGAAATGTCTCAGTCATCCAGCTCAAAGAATACAGGATTGCAATAACACGGCCACCATTCTCAGAAAAGATGGAGATAACAGCGGTAAGACCGATTACAAAAGTATCATTAGATAATTATAGTTTGTCAGAAAAATTAGATGCACGGATTGCCAAAGGTGCTGAAGGCATAATAATTGCAGGACCGCCAGGCCACGGTAAGTCCACACTATGTCAGGCACTTGCAGAATTCTATAATGACCAGAAAAAGATAGTCAAGACCATGGAGAACCCGAGAGATCTTCAGTTGGGTTCTGACATAACCCAATACGGACTTCTAGAGAACAGCATGGAAAAGACAGCAGAAATCCTCCTTCTAGTAAGACCTGACATAACAATCTACGATGAGATTAGGCAGACCAAAGATTTCAGGATATTTTCAGACATGCGCCTTGCAGGTGTGGGTATGATAGGTGTGGTCCACGCAACAAGAGCGATTGACGTCATGCACAGATTCATAGGTAGGATAGAACTCGGCATGATACCGCAGATTTTAGACACTATAATATTTGTAAAAGGTGGAAAGATAGAAAGTGTCATATCTCTTACATTGAAAGTCAAAGTCCCACATGGTATGGTAGAAAAAGATTTAGCCCGACCGGTTATTGACGTCTACGATTTTGAGACAGGTGACGTGACCCACGAGATTTATACTTACGGTGATGAGACAGTTGTCATGCCGGTTGAAGATAACGATGATACTGAAGAATCACCTCTGAACCGTCTTGCAGAAGATAAGATACGCAAAGTTCTTAAAAAATTCACAAGAAACCCAGACATAAAGATAACTTCACCTAAAAACATTCAAGTGCGCGTACCAAAAGAAGACATATCAGCATTGATTGGCAAAAAAGGCGCAACTATATCATCTCTTGAAGAAAAGTTAGGCATGCACATATCAGTCGAGCCAATTGTCGAGACCTTGAAGGATAGTGCACCCTACAAGATTTCAGAATCAGGCGGTTACATTAATATAGGTTTTGAAAAGTCATACGTAGGCATGATTGCAGACATCTACAAAGAAAACGAGTTCTTATTCTCAGCAACAGTGGGCAAAAAAGCGCAAATCAAAGTCAAGAAGCGCTCAGACATCGGCAAGAAAGTCATGCAAGGCGCAGTGATGAAAGACCTGAGAGTTTTGGTTGAATGAGGTCAATTTTAATCAAGATGTATTCATTAATCTGACCGAAAGATGGTCTACAGAAAATATATTTTCTTCATCTAATTTATCTCTCTTTTGTTTTATCTTGTTATACTCTTCATCTGTCTCTAATAGTTTGATGACATCTCCCCTAATAAGCTTTTTATATGTTCCTTTAAGATCATTATCTTTTTCTAATAGTTCATATAATTCCTGTTTTTCTTTTTTTACATTTATTTTAAATCCTTCAAATTCAGTTTCATCCGACATTCTTTTTTGGTATTGTGTGTTAATCATATCTACCATTTTCAGACTGAGGTCAGTACTTAACTTCAAAATATCAGCATCTCTGACCTCATAATTTAAACTACCTTCTGAATCGTATATTGCTCTGACCCATCCCGACCTACCGAATAAAGTATGTTCTGGATTAATGACTTCAACAATATCACCAATATAGATTAGTTCTCCTTTATCTAGTAATTCTGAATTTCGTTGATTTCTTTCAGTTAGATTTAATGTGTATAAAAAAACGACATCTGTTTCACCCTCATAATTTACGTCTACAGAAAGATAATTCAAATCACACATAGATTGTAGGCAAAGTATTGATTGTGGCGCACCATAGCCAATTCGAACAACTGTGCCCGTTTTTCCTTCATATGGATTCTCATTATCTCCTGCCCAACGGGAATTTCCTATAACTATATCTCCAACATAAATTGGTTCTAATTTATCCCCTTCGGTTTTGAGAGCCATATCAATTATGTGTTGGTCAGAATTTATAAATGTTTACTCCTTAAAAGTATTGATAATTGTAAAGAAGCGCTCAGACCTCGGCAAGAAAGTCATGCAAGGCGCAGTGATGAAAGACCTGCGAGTTCTGGTGGAATGATTGTCCACAGAAATCTTTAATTCTACCAAAAGTCACCCACCAGAGTGGTTCCATACTTATATACTGGCACCTCAGCCAAACATATTCTACTTTAAACAAGGTGAAATGAAAATGGTAGAATTTGTAACGGTGAAAGAGGACGAGGTAAAATTCGGAGACAACAACTTCTTCGAGATAGCCTCCAAGAAAGCAGTGACGGATGAGGGTGAAAAGCCATTCATATCAATAACCCGCGGTTACTACAAGGACGGAAAAGACAAGAAGTTCACAAAAGTGATATCAATACCTCACGACGGCGAGACACTGAAAAAGGTAGTTGATGTCCTTGACAGCTTTGTGGCATAAATTTGCCTTTTTCTTTTTTTTTCTTTTTTTAAACTTATTCTGTAAGAAATCCACATATCTACCAATAATGTTTATAAAGATTCTACATAAATTATAAATTAACACATAATTGCCTAAAACAGGCTTAAAATACAAGGTGAAACAAATGTCAGATGAACATGTAAGTTTTGAAACAATAAAAGCTGAAGAAATACAGTTCGGCAAGAACAACTTTTTAGAGATTGCAAAGAAGAAAGCAATCACTGAAGAAGGAGAAAACGTATTCTTGTCAATCTCTCGAGGTTTTTTCTCGGAGATGGATGGTGAAAAGAGGAAAAAGTTCAGGAGTTCAATCGCAATCCCTGACGAAAAAGATATAATTGATGCTGTCATGAAAGCATTCGAGAATGTTAACAACGCAAAGGACTAGATAATTCCTTTGCCTTTTATTTTTTATCCTTTTTTTATAAAAATTTAGATAATTCTGTTATCTTTTTATATCAGGATGCCTCCGTAGCTCAGTTTGGATAGAGCACTTGCCTCCTAAGCAAGGGGTCGCGCGTTCAAATTCTGCGGTTCATCATATTGATGATGTCTGCAAAAGAAATTCGCGTCGGGGGCATATTTGATTTTTTTTGCCTCAACCTCAACTTTTATAAACCTGAACAACCCTATTAGACTTGTGGTGATGATTTATGACCGGTGAATATCTTTGTATCAATTCCTAAATCAGGACGGATAATCTACTCAGTCATAAAGTCAAACGGCACAATATCTTATTCTCAACTCCTTGAAAAGACAGACATACCTAAAAGGACACTGTCATATGCTTTGCAAAAACTAACAGAGCAAGGTCTGATAGTCGAGACCCCGAACTTCCTAGATATGAGAAACAAGAGCTCTGTTGCACAGTAGGATTAAAGGATTGCAGCAACAATACCTTTCTCAGACACCGCGCCTTCTCGCAGTATCACAACCTTGACTTCAGCAACCTTGCAGATCGTGCTTACCTTC
>DAOVVY010000066.1 GCA_030636885.1 Candidatus Nanohaloarchaea archaeon | reverse complement strand
TCTTGTAGGTCCAGGCTTCATCCCAGACATAAACCCCGAAGACAATTACATAGCGTCAGACACGACACAGAACACAGTCACGGGTCTTGTCCACGCAGAAGGAGATTTCAAGGAAGTATCATCAAACAATGACATGATATTAAGGAACTCAATGGGTTCAAAGACATACCTTGTATACACAAAAGGAACAACTGACAACATCAAAGACCGAACCGAACAGATAAAATCCGGAGAATTCGAGAAGATGCCAAACCCAAGCTTCGGTTTCCCGATATCAACAAAATCCAAGATCTATGTGGGTCTTGAATATGACAATGTTGGGTTCAGTGGTTCAGAAAGATTAGGTGAAGGATATTATAATCTAATCTTACGAAATGCAGAGGATACAGGTAATAAATATATTATTGATGTCCGACGCAAATGAACTCTCCGTTTTTTACGACGGATTTATATATTTTTTGAACCAGATACATAATACTAATGGTTGTGAATTTATGAGCAAGAATATTTCTGTTGATGTAAAAGATGGTAGTGTGACTTTCAAAGTAAATCCTAATGTATATCCTATGGGTGTGATATTTCAGGCCGCAGATGTATTTATTGAAAAAGCATATGTCTATGTTGATGGCGACCCAGAAAAAGAGATATCTGTAACATTGAAACCTAAAGATGATAAAGCAAATGTAGAGGACTATGCAGGCGAATTCAACAACGAGCTTGTAAACTACGCTGCATATTTCGTGAGATCGCAAGTGAACCGTGATGTCCGCGAAGCCATGCTGAAACGTGCTTTCTTCTCTGTTTCACCAAACAACAATTCAGAAAATAAAGATGAAAAGGAATTCGAGTCAAAAAAGCTTGAGAAAATAAAGATAGATATCGGTTCAAAAGTACCTATAATGGATGATATTGGTGATGATGACTCCTCTTTAGAAGACATCGCAAAACCTTGGGCAGAACAGAAAGGAAAGATTGATAATTGTTGAGTTCGGATTTTATGGGAAATAAAATAAATTCTGTTGACATAAAATTTGGATACACATGCAACAATAATTGCATCCATTGCGTTATTGCAGGTCATGTCGAACGCCTGAAAAAAGAAAACAAGTCAATAGACCGTACAACAGAAGAGATCAAAGAGCACATCCTAGATGCAAAGGAAAAAGGAGCAACCTCTGCAGTTTTCACTGGCGGCGAAGTGACGATAAGACCTGATTTTCATGAACTTCTTGAATTTGCAGAATCAAACGGAGTACATCCTGGCTTGCAGACCAACGGTCGCTCTTTTTGTGTCGGGCAATTTGCACAGAAGACAGTAGAAATGGTGCCTAACCTCCATTTTGAAGTGGCCTTACACTCCTCAAAAAAAGAGATCCATGACAAGATAACAAATGTGGTCGGCTCATTTGACCAGACAGTAAATGGCATAAAAAACCTAATCCGTCTCGGTGCAAAAAGCGTGAATTTCAAAGTAGTGATTTCACGCAGCAATTTCAAAGACCTGAAAGACATAATGGCTCTCGCAAAAGACCTGAAGATAAATCAAGTAGATGTGGCATATCCGCATGGTATGGGTAACGCAAGGAAATATTGGTTTGATATAGTGCCTAAATATACTGAGATACACCAATCCGTTCTTGATGCTGCTACTTTTGCAGAAGAGAACAATGTAGATATCACTTTTGAAGCCATACCATTATGTTTCCTTGAAGGTTTCGAGAAGCATGCCTCCGAACTGGAATTCATAAGACAATATATGGATGGTAAGTCAAGCGAATTAAGGCAAGTCGGAGAACCTGAAATGAACTGGCAGACTGAACGGTTGAGAATAAAGACAAAACCCTCTCAATGTAAAAAGTGCAGTTATTTCAATGTCTGTGAAGGGGTATGGTGCGAATACGTTGAATTTTACGGGGGGGATGAACTTGTACCTGTAAAAGGAAAGACATTGACATTGAAAGACATTTTATAGATTAAAGATATTTTATAGTTTCAAAAAAATTAAATCGATAGTATTTATATAATTTAAGAAAAAATCATAGTGTGTGTATTATTATGTTACCGATTGAATTCAAAGACAAGGACAATGCAAAAATATCATTCAATTCTGAGTTTTATAGTATGTATGTCCTTTCAGAAGTCTGCGAAAGGTTCCAGCCGATTTTTAAGATGAAAGTAGAATTTCAAAGAGACAATAAAAAGCTAAATGTTTATTTTAGACAAAAAGAGGAAATGACACAAGACGAATTCAAGACCGCACTTCTTGAATTTATAAACCACGCAATCCATGAAGCAGTCAGTGTGGCAAAATGAAGATGATAAGTATGGGTAAGACACATTCAATTGATATGGATAAATATATAGTCGGTAGCTATGCCCATAAACAGTTGTCTCCTGGCAGAATCCTTATGACAGCACCACATGGTGGTTGGGTTATACTCGATGACAGAGAATTCAGGCTTTTAAGGTTGGGCGAGGTTGAAAAAGACCATAACTTATATTCACTTCTATTCAACGAAGGCATAATCCTTTCAGAAAACAATATTCCTATTGCAACAAATCAATGCAGAAACAAATTCAGTCAACTATCAAGTGCGACAACACTCCACATCTTGACACCCACTTTAAGGTGCAACCAGAAATGCGTATACTGCTATGCTGCATCCAAACCAGAACATGACAAAGCTTATGATATGACAGAAGATACTGCAAAAGCAGTAGTTGATTTCATAGTCCAGTCCCCATCAAAGAGACTTACAATTGAGTTCCAGGGTGGCGAACCACTCCTTAATTTTGATATTGTTAAATATGTAGTAGGCTATGCAAAAGAAAAAGCGAAACAGTCAGAAAAAGAGATAGATTTCAGGATTGTGACAAACCTGACCATCATGGATGATGCGAGACTATCATGGCTTATAGAAAACAAGATTCAGATAAATTCCTCTTTTGACGGTCCAAAGAAGGTCCATGACACAAATCGTTTTTATGACAATGGAAAAGGCACTTATGATAATGTTATTTCCTGGATAAAAAAGCTTGATGACAAAGGCATACCTGTATCATTCATGCCGACCATAACACGCCACTCCTTACCGTACTGGAAAGAGATAATAGATGAATATTTAAAACTTGGTCAGAATAGGTTTTGGGCGCGACGAATGAATGTTGGAGGGTTTGCAGTAGACACCTGGAACAAGATAGGTTATACCTCTGAGGAATATCTAGACTTCTGGAAAAAAGGACTGGACTACATAATCGAGCTTAACAAGAAAGGAACAGAGATTGTTGAAGGAACAATTGACATATTCTTAAAAAACATAATATTCTCAAAAAAGTATCAAGGTTTTGTCTGTCTCGCATCACCTTGCGGATGTGCATGGTCTCAGGTAGCATATAATTATAAAGGTGATATTTACACCTGTGATGAAGCCAGAAGCTTTGATGTATTCAAGCTGGGAAATGTAAAAGAGACAACATACAAGGACTTATATTCTTCATGGGATGTCTTAGACATTGTTGACATGACAACTGGTGAATCTTTTGATTGCGCAGAATGCGTCTACCATCCATTCTGCGGACCCTGTATAGTTGACGAATACGGTGAGCATGGGAATATAATCAAGAAACCGAATTCATTCAACTGTCGCGTGAAAAAAGGTATTTTTGAACACATCTTTAACAATTTGATGCAAGATAAAGAGAAATGGGAGATTGTCAAAAGTTGGGTAATTGGTAATAATAGAAACTCTTGCACGCCCAATAAAAATACTAAATGTAAAGAAAAATGTTAAAACCTCTAATCAATTTTTCCGATTTTATCAACAAATTCTTTTGCACTTGTAATCTGTTTTCCTGTGACTGGCTTGAATTCAGAGATACCGAAAATGTCAGGATATTCTTTCCAGACACCCATGCACACATTGAAATATTTGCATTGTTTACATATGTTGACTTTAGTGCGTCTACCAACCTCAAGATCAAACAGTATGCTTTCTTTAGTTTCAGTCTCGCGTATACTTTTATCTCCCTCAATTGATGTTATGATGCTTGTCTCATTATCAGAATTGTATTTTTCATGCCCTTCCATGAAACAGAAGGGTATCGCGTCATATTTGATTTCCAATCCAAATTCAATTGCATAATCTATCGCTTTTTTGATATAAGGAACACTTTCAGTATGGCTTACTACCATATCTTTCCAGTTGATAAGATGATTACCGTTCATCTGCGGTGCGGATATATTATACTGTTTTGCACCAATTTCTTTTGCAAGTTTTGCAATATTGACAACATCCTTGTAATTAAATTTGTTTAGGACAGTCTTTACATTGACATTTTTACATCCCGCATCAACAAGATTTTTTATACCAGTTATTGTCTGCCTGAAACTGCCATTGACACGAGTTATCTTGTCATGCACCTCTTCTTTAGTGCTGTGTATGGGTATAGTTACAGACATATCTGAATCTATCTGCATTATTTTTTCAGTAAATTTCTTGTCAGAAAATGTCCTACCATTGCTCTGTATAGATACTCTCATTTTATAGTCTTTTACACATTGTGCAAGCTCTAAGAAATCAGGTCTTATTGTCGCTTCGCCACCAGTAAATGTAATTGATTCGTATCCATCTTCAGAATATTCTTTAATTGCTCTTTTAAGTTGAGAAAAAGTCTTGTCAAGTGGCAATTTTTTAGTTATTAATTCCTTTCGTGTATCCTCCATAAAACAATGGATACATCTGTTGTTGCAAGTATGTCCCACAAGAAGATCTACACGTTCTGACATATATTGTATCTATAAACCACATTTTAAAAAGTTTTGCAAGTAAGATATGTTTATGTCTGGCTTTAGTTTCTGGGTACCATTCAACGGCGATTTCAAGCTTCTAGATAAACTAAGGAAACATTTCGCAGACGGTCTTAATGGCAATAAGATTGAAGGTATCTACTTTCCTGCGCCTCAAGAATTTTTCGGTTCAGCCCGAGTGGTTAAGACCTTCACAACAGATGATGCGAAAAAAGTTGTAGCATTCTGCAAAAAGCTTGGTTGGAAATCAAACATGCTTTTAAATTCAAGCTGTGGTGGTGCTGATTGGTATTCTCCAAAGACAATATCAAAAACACTTTTTTTAGTTAAAAATATGAAAACTGCAGGCCTGACATCAATAACTATTACAAATCCAATCTATCTCCAGAAGATAAAAAAAGAGATACCTGATATCAACATTACTGTGTCTGTAATATCTGAAATTG
>DAOVVY010000002.1 GCA_030636885.1 Candidatus Nanohaloarchaea archaeon | reverse complement strand
CAATATAAACTATATATATTGCGCACATAAAATATTAACAGATAATATAATTGTATAATCATCGGTGATATAATGGATATGATGCCAGAACACATGGGTTACGACAGGACAATTGTTGTATTTTCTCCGGACGGAAGACTCTTCCAGGTAGAATACGCAAGAGAAGCTGTAAACAAAGGCGCAACAGCATTCGGCCTAGTATTTAAAGACGGTATTGTTCTTTGCGCACAGAAAAGAATTTCAAAACTGGTAAAGTTCGCAGACAAGATATTCCAGATTGACGATCACATAGGTCTTGTAGCAACAGGAATTGTAGCTGATGCAAGAGTCATGGTTGACTCATCAAGAGTAAAGGCGCAACAGCACAGGATGGTCTACGACACGAGCATCTCAACCGCAAGCATTGCAAAATACCTTGCAGACAGGCAACAGCTTTACACACAGCATGCAGGAGTAAGACCTTATGGTGTTTCAATGTTGATTGGTGGTATAAATGATGAAGCCGCACTTTATGAGACAGACCCAAGTGGAATACTGATGGAATGTCTTGCAAAAGCAGTAGGACGAAAAGCAGACAAGATAAACAAATTCTTCGAAGATAAATATGAAGAAGGTATGGACGAAAAGAAAGCAGTTCAATTCTCAATTGAAGCCCTTAAGAAACAAGGAAAGATTGAGTTAGAAGGAATAAACCTTGTTACAATCAAAAAAGGTAAATACACAAAATATGACAAGGACATACTAAAAGAACAGGGTATCAAATTATGAGTGTAGACCACATCATCGCAAAGATATCATTTCACGGTAAAGATTTCGAGATAATCGTAGATTCAAAAAAGATAAACGATTATAAAAGCGGAAAAATATCCGACATAAATGATATCTTAATTGTAGATGGCGTTTTCAGAAACTTAAGGAAAGTAAAAAGCTTAGACAAAGGTGTTCTTTTCAAAGATAATAAAACAGTCCTACGTGTTGAAGACACAGAACTAAACACAGTCTTCAAGACGACAGACCACCAAATTATAGCAAAGAAAATCATCGATGATGGTGAAATACAATACACCACAGAACAGAGAAGAGAACTTCTTGAACGCAAACAAAGAGCAGTTATAACACTTATTGCCAACCAAAGCATAGATCCAAGAACAAATGCACCGCACACACCAGCAAGAATAGAATCCGCCATGAAACAGGCAAGAGCATCAGTTGATATGCACAAGCCAGCTGAATCCCAAGTTCAAGACATAATAAAAAACATAACGTCCATACTCCCTATAAAACTGGAATTCAAAGAAATCGAAATAAAGACACCTATAAAATACTCAGGAATACTCAAAAAAGTAATGCAGGATTTCGGCCAGATACAGAAAGAGAGTTGGATAGGTACAGATTATATCGCAATGATTTCAATGGGTGCAGGACTTGTTGACACATTTTTAGGTAAAGTGAATGGTCTGACTCATGGCGAAACAATATGTAGGATAGTAAATTAATAACAAAAATTAACAACAATAATAATTAAAACACGATAATAAAAAATTAAATAAAAACAATCAGATTATAATTAGAGGTGAAATAAATGACTTCAGTAAAAATCATTCCAAAAAAGAAAGATACAACAATAAAAAATACAACAGAAAAAAAGAATACTAAGACTGAAACAAAAAACACAGAACAGTCAAACACAATAGTATTACCCGGTGATATACTTGTAGAAAGCATAGATTTTCTAACAGGTCATGGAACATATAGGGAAGGAAAAAAAATATATTCAAAGATTCTTGGAATCCTAAGAAAAAAAGAACATGTTATAAGTGTAATACCCCTTTCAGGAACATACCAACCAAAACCAAGAGATTTCATAATTGGTGAAGTAGCATATGTAGGTTACTCAAATTGGAGAGTCGATTTTGGTCATCCAAACTCAGCAACATTACCAATGTCAGGAGTACCTGAATTTATTGAGAATGGTGCAGACCTTTCAAAATATTACAAACGAGGAGACTTACTTTTTGCACCGATTGAATCAGTAACAAAAAATATGATCATACAGATCTCAATGAAAGATAAAAGAGCACGAAAACTTTTCGGTGGAAAAATAATTAACATATCACCTTCAAAAGTACCTAGAGTTATAGGTAAAGAAGGCACTATGATAGCTCAGATTAAAAACAAGACAGGTTGCATTATAAATGTCAGCCAAAATGGTAGAATCTGGATCAAGGGTGATAATGAACCACTTGCTACAAGAACAATAAAGATGGTTGAAAAACTTTCACATAAGAAAGGATTGACTGAAACCATCTCCCAATATCTTGACAAAGAAGTTAAGATAATGGACACTCCAAAATCAAAAGATATGGAGACACAATAAGGTGATAATTATGGCATCAAATGTACCAGAAAAATACAAGACATTAATTAAGAACAATAAAAGAATTGATGGACGAAAACTTGATGAACTACGACCCGTAAAAATTGAAGTGGGCGTTGTACCATCAGCAGACGGATCCGCATACATAGAGATCGGAAACACAAAAGTTCTCGTTGCAGTCCATGGACCAAAAGAGATGTTCCCAAGACATATGATCAACGAAGACAGAGCAGTATTGAATGTACGATACGCAATGCTTCCATTTTCAACATCAGAAAGAGTACGTCCAGGTCCAAGCAGACGAAGTAATGAAATCTCAAAAGTTACAAGACATGCACTTGAATCAGTGATATTCCTTGAAGAATTTCCAGCAATGGGAATAGACTTGACACTCGACATAATACAAGCAGATGCAGGAACAAGAGCAACAGCAATAACAGCTGCATCAGTAGCACTTGCACATGCAGGGATACCTATGAAAGGTCTTGTAGCCGCAACAGCTATCGGAAAAATAAACGACAAACTAGCAGTTGACTTGAATGGTCCTGAAGACAATTTCGGTCAGACTGACATGCCTATCGCAATGATATCCACAAACAAGAACATAACATTATTACAGATGGATGGTGACTTCACAAAAGAAGAATTTAAAACATCCTTAGAAATGGCAAAAAAAGCGATAGATCCATTATTTGAAGCACAAAAAGCTGCGCTTCAAAAATACTACGAATAGGAGATGATTTATATGACACTATTATATCAGAACAGGCAATATATAAGAAATAACATCGCACAAAAAAGAGAAGACAGAAGAACAAATGAACAATTCAGAGACATAACAATTGAAACAGGTATCATAGGACGGGCTGAAGGTTCAGCACGAGTAAAAATTGGTGATACAGAGATTATAGCAGGTGTAAAAACAGAAATTGGAAAACCATACCCAGATAGTCCTAGTGAAGGCGTCATAATGGTTAATTCAGAATTTTCAGCACTAGCGAGTCCTGATTTTGAAAATGGACCACCAAGAGAAGATTCAATTGAATTGTCTCGTGTTGTTGACAGAGGCATAAGAGAATCCAAAACAGTCGATGTTGAAAAACTTTGCATAGAAAAAGGCGAGAAAGTATGGATGGTCTTTGTAGACATAACTATAGTTAATCACGATGGAAACCTTATCGATGCAGCAGGGATTGGAGCAATAACTGCACTTTTAACAGCACAATTACCAAAAATAAATGAAGACGGAACTGTAGAAAGGGAAGAATTTGAAGGAAATCTACCAATCACACAGATACCAGTCCCAGTTACATCAGGTCTTATAAACAACACAATCATAACAGACATGAGTAAAGACGAGACAGAATGTTCAGACGCAATATTCACAGTAACAACAATAGAGAATGAAAACTACTGTGCAATGCAGAAAGCAGGACCCTCTGAATTAACAGAAGAACAGATGCTAAAAATAGCAGACATAGCACAAAAAGAGAGCAAAAAAATAAGAGCAGCTATTAAGACAGCAGTAAAGAAACACAAAGTTTAATAAACATTTAAAAAGCTTTGTTTTAAACAATAGAGAGAAGATGATTGCATATGGCAACAAAAAAAGTCAAATCTGCAGGCCGGTACGGCATAAGATATGGTAAAAAGATTAGAGATAAGACTGCAGCAGTTGAATCAAAATCAAGAGCGGTTCACAAATGTCCTTATTGCCTTAAAAAAGGATTAAAAAGACAATCTGCAGGCATATGGGAATGCAGAATCTGTAACAAAAAAGTTGCAGGCGGTGCATATAGTCCAAGAACTTCAGCAATGAAGATTATTGACAATGCATTAGCAAAATTATCAAAACAATAAATCTGGTGAAATTATATGTATATCTGCTTAAATTGTAAGAAAGCATCCGATATGGAAGATATGACTACAACAGCAATATGTAAATATTGCTCAGGTAGAGTTTTTGTGAAAGAGAGATCAAAAACAGTAAGAACACAAAACACAGATTAAAGTTAATTGATATGGCACAAAAAGCAACATTAACGCTTGAAAATCCTAAGATGGAAACAATAGTTTCCTCCTTAGGAAAAATCAGCAGTTTTAATACAGAAAGGATGACAATTAAAACAACAAATACAAAAACAACACTTAATGTCACTATAACTGCAAAAGATTCAATTGCATTAAGAGCAGGATTGAATAGTTTCATGAACTTATACAATCTTTCAAACAATATGATAAAAGGTATTTCAGATGGTAGAAGAAAATAACAACAAAATGATGGAAACACAGATGCTTCAACAGCAGATGCAAAACATTATGATGCAGAAAGAGAATACCAGACTTCAACTTTTAGACATTGAAAATGCAATCAAAGAAGTAAAAGATGCAAAAGGCGAAGTATATAAAACATCAGGAATCATTTTCATAAAATCTGAAAAAGATATAATTCTTAAAGACCTTGACGAAAAGAAAAATGACCTTGACATAAGAATGAAATCCCTAGATAAAAGAGAAGAAACATTCAAAAAACAAATTATGGGCACACCAAACAAAGAATAACAAACAAGACCCAACCAAAAAACAAATTCTTGAAAATAATTATAAACAATAAGTTTATAAGGCTAATTATCTAAATTTAGATATGATTGAAAACATAATTGGCTCAAAAAGCAAAATTGCAGTGCTTAAAGCACTTTTTAAAGAAAAAAATAAAAAAAGCACAACAATCAGAAAACTTGCACTAGCATCAGCCACCCCCTATTCAGTCACATATAGAGACATAGAACATTTCATGAAAGAAGATTTTATAAAAATAAAAAAGAATGGCGCAAACAAAATTATATCATTCAATAAAAATCACAGACTATATCAGAAAATATACACACTTTTATCAGTAGAAGAAGATATCGACGAAATAGAAACCGAAACAAAACCCAAAAAAATGTTCAAACATAAAACAGGACTTATAATAGTTCACCATAACGCGGACCCAGATGCAATAGGAAGCGCAATTGCACTTGCAAGAGGTTTCAATCAAAGCAACCTTAAATGTGAAATCTTTGCACCAGGAGGATTAAGTGCACAAAGCAAAAGACTTCTTGAAAAATATCCATACCCAATTAATGAAAAAATCAAAGAATACCCACCCTTAGTATTCATATTAGATACATCATCCCCAGAACAATTGAATGGTGCAAAAATACCTAATAAATGTAAAACAATCATCATAGACCATCACAGACCCGGAAAACTCGCAAGTACAGCAGACATGAAAATAATTGATCCCTCCGCACACTCAACAGCAGTACTAGTATATGACATGTTAACCTCTGCAGGAATCCAAATAACTGCAGAAATAGCATTCTTCCTTATGTCTGCAATTGTGGCAGATACAGGATTTTTCAAACTTATAGACAAAAGAGACTTAAACATAATAAATAAACTTATCGATCTTGTAGACTTAAATGATGTTTTTGCAAGTCTTTCAACAAGAATTGAATATGATGAAAAAATAGCAAGACTTAAAGGTATGCAAAAAACCGAAGCATATACAATAAAAGACAAGATCATTGTATTCTCAGAAGTTAATTCATTTGAATCAAAAGTTGCAAAACACATGATAACATCATTTGCAGACATTGCAATTGTTGAGAATATAAATAAAGATAACATAAGAATTAGCGGGCGAGCCAGAAAATATCTAGAAGATTACGTTGACCTTTCATTAATATTCAAAGGAATAGGAAAAGACATAAAAGGTAATGGTGGTGGCCACAAAACTGCCGCATCCGCAAACGGTTCAGACAATAATAACAGAGAAATAGTAAAAGATAAAATAAAAACATACCTTGAATCCGCACTAAATGGCCGTATAAAACAATTAAAATAAAATAAAAAGACAAAAAATAATTTTAAAAAACAAAATGTTTTTATAAGTATCACTGCATATATATCTATATCTTAAATCAACGGGGTGTCTAATATGGAAATAGAAAATATTGTTGAAGCATTATCAGAAATTAAAGATGACAAACGAGTACCAAGAAATGTCAGATCATCACTCCAAGAAACTATCGGAGAACTCACATGTGAAAATGAAGATATCTCAGTAAAACTAAATACTGCAATATCAATATTGGATGAAATAAACAACGACACAAACATCCAACCATTCACAAGAACACAAATTTGGAATATTGTAACTATGCTCGAATCATTCCAGAATGATATGAATTCCTAATAAAAAAGATAAAAGCTTTTAAATATTACTGAACTAAGATATATTATAATAATTAAGCTTTATTTTATATAATGCTAAAGAGGAGAAGAGTTTTATGGGATTTTTAAATAAAATAATTAGCGAACCTGAAAACGATGATATAAGTGAAACCAATTATCTAGAAATTGATGATATGGATTCCTCGCACCAAGGTAAATTTATGATTCGTGTAGAAACACTTTCTGAATTTTCAGACACAAGCATAATACAAGAATATGTGCGAAATGGAGACATAGTTTGGGTAAGAATCAAACCATTAAAAGAAAAAGATATAACCGAACTAAAAAGATCTGTTGACAGACTACGAAAAACATGCATAGCAATAAATGGGGATGTTGCAGGTATCGACGAGGATTATCTTGTCTTGACACCACCGGGCGTAAGCATACACAGAAGGTAAATAAATTAAAACCATTTTCTTCTTCTTTTTTTTATCACACCAACATATTATTTAATTCTCTAATTTTTCAAAAAATCAGACAACAAACACAGCATAATAAAAATCAACAAGACCACCAGTAATATACTGTACCGCTATAGCCAAAAGAATAAGCCCCATCATACGAGTTATGACTTTAGTGCCTGTAGTTCCTAAAATCACAAATATCTTCTCAGAACTCCTAAATAGGACATAGGAAAGCATAAATGCTATAATGACAGCAAGAATTACAAAGATCTTCTGTTCTCCTGAAACTGCAGAAGAATAAAGGAGAATCCCAGTAGTTATTGCGCCAGGACCAGTCATAAGTGGTATGGCAAGAGGAGTTATAGCTAAATCTTCCATAGTCTCCCACTCAGCTTCCTCCTCAGACGTATGTTTTGCTTTCTGTTTCTGCCCGAAGATCATATGAAATGAAATGACACCCAACAAGAGACCCCCCGCAATCTTAAATGAATACAGATCAATATTCAAAAATGAAAAGATAGCATTTCCGAACACTGTAAAAATAAGAAGTGATGATGTTGCAACAATTATAGCCCTATGTATAATCTGGACCCGTTCACCTTTACGATAATCATCCAATAAAGAGCGTATTATCCCAACAGTACCAATAGGATTGATTATTACAAAAAGAGTAAATATAGAATATAAAAGAAAATCAAGATCCATAATCATCACACAAAAATAAGATTAAAAAATATTATAACATAAAATAAAAAATAATATCTTTAATCCTCAACCCGCGGTGCAAGCACATAATTAAGTTCAAGCGCATCTTTCTGCCTAAATGTTAATTTAGCAGGATAGTCTTTACCAAAATTGATTTCAACAACATCTGCAAGTTTTCCTGCCTTTATGATTTTCTTAAAATAATCAAGACTGAACTTCGATGCACAACTCTCCTTTACAGAAAGATCAAGCAATGCCTTATTACCTTTCTCAATCTCAAGTCGCACCTTATTCAGATCACCTTTAGATGATATTGCAAACATATTTTCATCCGCTTCAACCACAATCGTATCAGAAACGATAGAAGCATCACCGATACCATCCTCAAGAATAGAAGTCTGTATATCTACATGAGCTGGAAAATCAAGATTCATCTCAGGTGTTTCAGCTTCTTCAATGACTATAAGCGGCTGCACAAACTTCCTTATAGCACTACCTACAAAAGTTATTTCAAGCTTCTTTGCATCCTTATCAAGTGCCAGTGTAACTTTGTCTGAAGCAGAAGCTCGTTTTAGGATAGATAAGAAACTTTCCATATTGACGCTTATTTCCTGTTCTGTATCAACTTCATATTTTGCAAATTGAGTTGCAAGAAATTTAAAATCAACCAAGACCACCATAGTAGGATCCACAGCAGACATATATATGCCATCTTTCTTAGCTTTGAATATACCCTCAGTTATGAATTCTGAGACAGCAGTCAGGGCATCCCTGAAAAGAACCACATTATCTAGTGTTGCATTAAACATATAAATTGACCTCTCCGATAAATATCAGTACCTATTACTTTTGACCAAACATTTATTAATGTTTAATTTTATTTCCAATTTTATTCATAAAAAACCAGAAAACCAGACAATAAAAACTAAATTGAAATATAATTAAAAAAATAAATAAGAATAATTAAAAAAAGATAGAAGATAAAAATGATAAAATAATCAGATCAACTATATTCACGCCAAGTGTGACCACAATCAGTACATTTATAAAATCGTGTTTCTGGTTCATCACTGGATCTTGTCTGTCTTGTCCACCAAAACACTTTATTATTATTACATTTCTGACAAGGATATTCCATAATTGGAAGATTAGCTCTTTTACTTTCAATTACTTGAATGTTATCCAAAGGTTCGTGTTCAATTTTTTGACTAAGTTTTAACGAATCAGTTTTTGCAACTTTTTCAATACTACAACCATTACCACAGACAAAGACAACAGAACCGTTTTCTTTCTCAGGTCTCATAAGACTTCCACATGTTTTACACATCTGCATAATATCCACCCCTTAAATCTACCTCAAATAGCACCATAAGATTTATATAACTTATGAATACCTCACACCCAAAAAAATAATATAAACATTTTTTTAGGGATATCTTATATTTGAAGATAACTATATAAAGGTTACTGTAAGATAGCAAAAAAACAATGCCGTCTTTAACACTAAACAATAACAAATTCTTAAAAAAACTACAAATACAAACAAAAAGTAAAAATAATAAATAAAATCGAAATTTAAATAAAAATAAAAAACTTATTTTTTAAGAACTTTTTCAAATTCAGAACCGAATTGTTCTATCTGATCCTGTGTCCGTTTAATTGCAGACATTATTGATTTTTTTGGATCTTTTGATTTAACAATAAGTCTTGGTGCACCCACATAAGGATGAGATTTCTCATAAGCTGCAAGAGATACTGAAGAATCATCCCATAAAGCCTTCCTTAAAAGATTAGGAAGAGTATGTCCACCATTATCAATCTCGATAATCAATGTTTCTTTATCTTGTTTTTCAATCTTAACTTGCATTCCAATCACACACAGACCTGTAAATAAATATTATGTCCTACTTAGTATATATATCTATATATGGTACTTATTATACACTGACAGATATATAAACCCGTCCAACAAATTTATATATGTTAAGATTATCTTTTTAAAAGTATCGTATACACCCACCAATTCTGATCAGACCATAAAAGTATTATATACCTCAAGACCTTCCGGACTGATACTGGGCACAATTTCATCAATCATTTGATAAAACATTTTATTATCAATACAAAATGAATCATTAACAACATAATCGATAGCTGCAAGCTCTAAAACATTTGTGACGATACGCCTTATATCACGACCACTATACCTTAAACCACTTGCTTCTTTATCACACATATAATGCACAATATCTGCGACAACAAGCACAGGTATATGTCCTTCTAGCTGTTTATTCATTTCAAGTTCAAATATGAATTTCTTTTCTTTCTCTCCCGGAGGACCAATATAAAGCATAGAATTGAATCGACTCAGTAACGCACTATCTATCAAATCGGGACGATTGGTTGCAGCGATTAGATTTATATCAGATTTATCAATACCATCTATTTGCGTAAGTAAAGTTGAAAGGGTGCGATTAGACACAGGATCATTACTATCTCGAGTCATAGAGAGCGCATCAATCTCATCAATAAAAAGTACATTATTTTTATTTTCCTTAACTTTTGAAAATATCTCACCCAGATTCCGACTAGTCTCACCATAATATTTAGAAAGTATGTTTGACGCATCTATATAATATACAGAACCCCCCGGCAACTCATTTGATAACGCACCGACGAAAAATGTCTTACCGCAACCAGGAGGACCGTACATAAGGATAGTATTTGGAGAATTGATCTTAAAAGGCATATCGCGAGTCATTGGATATACCATATGCACCTTAAATTTCTCTTTAATATAATCATACCCTACAATATCGTCAAACATATATTCAGATTTCACTATTGAATTATCAACCCAATTACAGTCCGAACCACCCGAATCCCCAGAAACAACAGGACCACACAGACCAACACCCTTTGACAGATTATCAGAACCATCACCACCTAAGATAGAAAGTCCAAAATCCCATGATTCTTTCTGAAGTTCCTTATAATTAGCATACCCTTTATATCTCACATTGACATTATCTTCAAGCATAGCCCGAACATAATAATCTTTTGCAAGATACATAAGTTTAAGAGAATGCAACGGCTCTGTATCCCTCACATCTCGACTTTTAGCGAGACATGAATCACCTTTATCTACAAAAAGCTGTTCTAGCACAAGCCATCACATTCACTGGAGTGGTTCTTCTTTTTTAATGGGAACAACATTAACAAGACTATATGCATCTTGTATCTCCTGACTATATTCCTCAGGATTTTTTGAGATATCACCAAATATACGATTGATATCTTCATCATAAATATCAAAATCACCAATCTCCGCCTGAGCATCAAGCATATTCTCTTTTGACATCATATACCCCCTAAGCTGTATCGGTTCCGAAAGATCATTACTGTTAATTTTCTGCTTTATACTTTCAAAACCAGATATGACCTCACTAAGACTCACATTTTTTATATCAGGATTCAAATAATTCAATGCTTTCTTGTAAAGAAGATCTTTACGCATGACATCAACATCAATCACCAGCGGCGTATACTCAAAAACCCTCTGCTTATATATCTCTTTCTGCTTAGACAACATATTTTCTTGCATCTCAAGTTTCTGCATAGATGCAATATAAGACTTAGCTCGATCAACCTTCCCTTCACCCATAAGTCTCCTAACTTGAATAAAAAGCTCCTGTTTTTCAGCAGAGATCTTATTTATTGAAGTATCACACACAGACGAGATTCTTGACGCATTCTTCTGCTCCATTTTAAGAACCTGCATATACTTATCAAGTTCAGCCACCATTTCATCAATACTTGGTTCTTGTTCTATCTCTGTTTTCCCGATTAATTTATCAATTATATTCATATTTTACCACCCCTCCCATAATCTAATACGATGGCACATAATCAAGCTCTTTCCAGAACTGCGCATTCTCAACCAACTTATCATGTGCATCCATACCACGCTCTGCAGCAATCGTATATTTTTCAGCCATTTGAGCAACATCCTCAAGAGACTTATTCACTTTACCAAGATATGACGCCACTATATTTTTCCGTACCACATACATCTCCAGATCCAACAATTGCGACTCATAAGAATCAATAAGCTTTTTCTCGCGATCATCAAGAAAATGATATGCAGAAGGATTAACATCAATCACAGACACTTCTTCACGCACCGTACTTGATTCAGACCCAACCCTGAACAAATTCTTAATTGAACTAAAAAAACCCTTAGAATGTCCCTCACAAACACTATCCCCTTTCAAAACAGTTTCAATCACATCTGATGTTAGCTGCGACTTACCAGATAATCCATGTCCTTCAACACAATTTAAAAACTGCTCAATCTGAGATTTATCTTTTGAACCTACAACCAAAAGCTGTGTTTTGGGATTGTAAGACACTTCAATCTTATCCACACCGAAAATATTTGAGAATGTATACTCTTTTTTTGCAACCCCAACAGAATTTGTACCAACAACACCATCAGTACAGTCAATACCTAAACTAGTTGAGAATAGCGTAATGGCTGCATCAAACACATCATTATCAATCCTGTCTGTATATACATCCAAACCATCATATTTACAATATCCGACTGTCTTTGCGTGTAACATACAGACATATTGGATAAACACCCAGTATATTGATATTCGAACACCCACGTGAGTCAATTTACACAGAGTTACCACTTAAAGTGGTATATCTTAGAAATTAAAAACATTAAATTGATTAAACTAAAAATTAAAAATTAAAAGATAAACAGATACAAAAACCACACCAAAAAACATCCAAAGAAGGTATGTAGACAAATCATCTTTATGCATTTTTTTTATAGCACCCATATGAAATACAGATACCATAGTCTTATAGAACGATGGTGACGGAACTTTTTCATCATAGGGATCAATAGATAACCCGCAAGCATACGGTTTCTTAGAAGACATATTTACATCAGAATCAGTTTTTGCAAAAAGATAAAACACATAAGTCAGAACCGAGAATAAGAAAAATATAAAAAACCAATCATCAATAACAAAATAAACCATATCAATCATAACAACACCATACATTAAACCAGACCTAAAACCGCTTTGATATAAAGTTCCCGATCAAGACCCGACCCAGAAATAATACCCATCACACCAGTAAAATATCCCTGAAACACACCGAGCACAACACATAATACTACAACAATAATCAGAATAATCTTTAGAGTATCATCAATCTCAACCACGCCTGCACCTTTACGGTTTGAAAAGAATATTAAATGAAACATCTTAAATGAATAAGCCAAGGTCAATACAGACACAAGCATTGCAACAAAAGTTGCAATAGGAAATACTTCAATACCTGCCAAATATATCAAAAGTTTGCTTGAAAAACCATTAGTCATAGGAAACCCAGAGAGTGCTAAAACACCAACTAGCGCTGAAACAAAAAGAAATGGATTGCCAACACCTAACCCTCCCATCTTATCAAGATTACTTGTCCCGAAATGTTTTATCACAACGTATGCAACAACAAAAAGAAGAACATCAATAATAACAAGATTTACCATGTGATACACAGCCCCAACATAACCCGAAAGCCCGATACCCAAAAGTACATAACCCGTCTGCGATATTGCAGAATAAGCCAATAATTTCTTAATATCTGTTGTTTGGAGTGCAAGCACAGCACCTAATATCATTGTCAAAAATGACAAAGCAATCAGCATCCCAGACAGATTCAGATTACCCACAGTAACAACCAACCTAAAAATAGTATAGAGTCCAATTATTGTACCACTTGCAGTAAACATAAGCCCTAAAGAGACAGGTGTATGTCTTATGACTGACGGTTTCCACGCATGAAACGGTGCAATGGCGGCCTTGAACATAAAACCAGAGATAAGAAACCCGAAACCGACAATGGTTGCAGTAGTTGACGACAATGCGACCTTACTAGCAATATCTGCCATATTCAGGGTACCCAACGATCCATAGACAAAAACTATACCTAAAAGGATAAGTGATGTGCTGAAACTTCCCATAATAAGATATTTAATTGATGCAGATATCGCTTTCTTCCGCCCCGTATAAGACACCAGTGCATAAGACGCAATGCTTAATATCTCAAAAAACACAAAAAGATTGAATATGTCACCAGTCATAGTAGCACCTGATAGCCCTAACAAAAGAAGCATAAAAAGCGCATAAAATTCTCTTTTACCCTCACGAATCTCTGTCCGACTTATAAAAAGAGATGCAATAGCAACAAAAATAATAAGTAACAATACAGTATAATTCAAAAAATCAACAGCAAAACTTATACCTAACGGAGGTCTCCAACCCAGCTGATAATATACAATAATCTTATCAGATATAAGTCTAGGCAGATCAAATAAAAGAAAAAGAGCACTAAAGATAACACCACTTAAAGCAATAGACAGATGATAATGTCTATGTCGCCCACTAGTGATAGTTATAAGGAACACAGCCGCAAGCAAAACAGGTACAATTAAATTCAGATATGCCATCTCAAAACACACATTTAATACTTTTTATAACTTCCAAAAAAGGAAAATAATATACATTCAAATTTTATTAGATTAGGTTAATATAATTATTCAAAAACCTCAACTTAAATCCCATGATAAATTAACCCTACGCTTCTAATGATCCAGTCAGCCTATGATTCTTGATTATTAGCGCAAGGGCAAGAGCAGTCACTGAAAGTTCAATCACAATAGATGTCAATACAAGCGCTTGAGGCAATGGATCAACCGCAGTAGACGAAAAATATGAAAGTCCCATATTCTTCAAAAGTATAGGAGCAATACCTGCGAAACGATAACCTAAAGCTATCAACAGAAGATGTATACCTGTAGTAAAAATCCCCAGACCAATAACTTTCTTTATGAGATTCTCTTTAGAGATCACAGTATAAGTCCCAATAATAACAAAAACTAATGAAGCAATATAAGTCATCATTTTTTCCAAGCCTCCTTTTCAAGCGAATATATTATAAGAATAATAGCTGATGACACCATAAATGTTCCAGCCAAATTCATAATAATTGTAAACCCACCACTCCATAAACTGAACAATGTCTGACTTTCGATAAGTGCAGACCGCATAGAATAACCCATCTTCCCAATTATAAGAATCATAAAGAATCCAGCAACACTTTTCAAATCAATAAGCTCATGCACAGTCAATTTATGTTCAACATCCCGTTCATCAAAAGCAATAACTAAAAGTGCAAAGGCAGACCCAATAATTGCACCCGCTGCAAACCCACCACCAGGCGTCAAGTGCCCATGAAGCGCAATATAAAACCCATATAATACAATGAACGGAAAAACAATCTTTGTAACCTGTTTAATTATCAAATCCATACGCAATCACTTTTCCCCCATTATCTTTTTTTGATCCTTTTTATTCTTAAAAACCATACGTCTTGTAGCAAGAGCAACGCCTAAAGCCCCCGTAAAAAATACAATCTCTTCACCCATAGTATCAAAACCACGAAGATCCCAGACAATAGAATTAACTATATTTGTAGACCCTGTCAAGTCAGAACTCTCATTAAGATATTGTTCAGCCACACTACCTTTCTCAATCACGCCAAAAACATGAAGTCCATCCACACTATAGGCCAATATACAAGCAAAAAATACAAGCAACACTAACATCATAACTTTTTGTGACACATATGAATCAGTCCCAATAACTCTCATTTCTCAAACCTCTCAGTTTTATGTATAGTTATCAAAAACAAAAATGTTATAAGTCCCGCGCACACAGCCGCCTGTGTCAATGCAATATCAGGAGCTTTAAGAATAAAAAATATAGTAGCAACCACCAAATCAAGCCCTGCAAGAACTAAAACAGAATGCACAAGATCTTTAAGTTCTATAGCCATTATAGCCAAACCCATACCCAACAAAAGCAAGATTTCAAGCAACATAATCAGATACATCTCCTTGAAACATTACGACCTAAGTCATCCTTAAATAGATTATCAGGGCAAATACCCATCCTATGTGCACAATTAACAATCGCATGACTACTGACAGGATTAGTCAACATAAAGAATATGACAATAAGCATGGCCTTAACAGAATATACAGTCCAAACAGTATCAATCGCAAGAGCCACCAAAGCAAGCATAACACCCCCGACACTGATCATTGTAGCCGCATGTATTCGAGTATAACAATCCTTAAACCTAAAAAGCCCGACTGCACCAACAAACATTGAAACTGCTGACAGATAAAGCAATAATTCGGATATCATTGACTATTACCCCCTTTCATCCATTTTGATACCGCAACAGTACCGATAAATAGAAGCAACGAAAATGTGAGTGCAATATCTAAATAGATAGGTGTTGTATGCTCAATTGCCAAAAACACAAAAATAAGTATCATTATTTGTCCCAACACATCAAGTGCAATCATCCTATCCGCAAATGTAGGACCAAGAATAAAACGGACAACCACTAAAATTGCAGAAGCGAGTATAATATACCATGCAAAAATCATCAGTCAGCCACCCTCAGTCCATATTTTGTAAACAGATAATCAATCTTATCACCATTCTCATAAGAGAGACAATGCACATAAAGACTTTTACCGATTGATACTGAAACCGTACCAGGTGTCAGAGTAATTGAATTAGCAAGAAACACTCGCCCCATATCAGAATTGAATTCAGGAGATATCTTAACGATTGCAGGATTGATATTACCAGTTATTATAGCTTTTGCAACAGACAGGTGAGACTGTATTTCCACAACTAAAAACACAATAATATACACAACAAAATGAAATACTTTAAACGGATTAAATATATAATCCACAACCTTAAACTCAGTATATTTATGAATAAAAACCGACACCATAAAAGAAACCGCAAAACCAACCGCAAGTTCCTGAACCTCAAAACTATAAGTAAAAAGAACCCATGCCACATAAAGAACTAGGAATGTACCTACCTGCCTTAAAGATTGTTTCAAGAAATTACTCATACTTAAATTATATACGAACGTGATACATAAAGATATCTATTATTAAACATTATTTAAATTAAAAAAATAAAAAGCACCACTAGTCCGAAGCTAACATAGTGCTTTCCCTCTGTCCAAACCACAGAAACACCCGACCAAAGCCGAATAAAGCAAACAATTCCCAGACGATAACGTCTGTAAACAACAATTATTTTATAGACTATATATGCATTTATGTTGTATAAGATATAGTTTAAAAAAAGACCAAAAAAACTCAATAACTGAATCGTCTTGTCCGCTCCTCAATAACATTCAATTTTTCAATGATAAGATTAATCTGGTCTTTAAGGCCTCTCAACTCAAGACTAATATCAAGCTTGCGCATACCACCCATATCCTGCTGAATATCAGCCACAGGCATCGGAGGTTGTGGATATTCAGGAACTCCTGCCATAGATGCAGGGGACTGAGTAGGTGATTGTGGTTGAGGTGGCATAGATTGTGAAATTGGAGATTGTGACATTGGTGCACCCATTGGTTGCGACAAAGAACTATCAAGTCCTACAGGAGGCATAACACCTTGTGCAGGTGCCTGTGATGAGGGATAAGCTGCCTGAGCCATAGAAGTCTGACCAGAAGGATATGCATTCTGTGTGGGATTAGGATTAATTGTCGAATCAAGACCACCAATATTAGGTGATGCAACAGGTGGTTGCTGTGCAACAGAACCCATAGGATTAGAAGTCAAAGGATCAATAGGTGGCATGGGTGGTAACCCAGTACCCATAGGTTGATTATCACGCACAATCTGATTTGGAGGATTACTTGGTGTACTTGTATTTAAATCCATACCACCGGAATAATCAGCATTAGCGCTTGCCTCCAAAACTTTAGATGACTTTGATAATTCTGAAGTGGGATCCGATTTCAATAAATCATCAATACCTGCATCAGGCATAGATGATGACAAATCGGATGACAAACCACCAGATTTTGCAGGAATATGTCCCTGAACAGTTTCTTTTAACTTAGAAAATAAATCCATAATATCTCACACTTACATAATATGATAATAATTATTTTATTATTGATGATATAAATAGATACCGATTAAAGCAAAAAAGCTTAAGCAAAATATCCATACCCTATAAAGATATATATAACTGATAAACATATTTTAATCATAGAGTATTACAAGGTGTTCTTATGACAACAAAGACTGACGACAAAAAAACTGCAATAAAACCAAAGACTGAAAAACCAAAAACAACAAGATCAGCACAGCAAACAAAAGCAAAAAATACAAATAATTCAAAAGACACAAAAAACAAAAAGACTGAAAAAAAGAAAGAGATGTCTAAAGAAGAGAGCCAGAAAATACGCCTTGAGACCGCACAGACATTCGCGAAAGAGATCCAGAAAGAATTCAAAAACAGCTTAAAAGCAGTCATAGTCTACGGGTCAACAGCCAAAGGCAAACACAAAGAGACTTCCGACATAGACACCTTTGTCATAATTGATGACACCAAGCTGGAAAAAGACATACCTGCCGAAGTCAAAGAGAAGATAAGCGCAGACCTGAGACGTATCGGTGCAAAAATAGACAAGAACATAACGATACAGGCATTCATGTTCCTTACAGAATTCTGGGAATCCATAAGATCAGTTGAACCATTGATAATGGAAATTCTAAGGTTCGGTATCCCCGTATATGATGTAGGCATATACATGCCGGCAAAAAGAATGCTTCAACGTGGTATGCTCCCTACAACAAACGAAGCAGTTGCAAAAAGGATCCATATCGCCCCACAACACCTTAAGATGGCAGAATTCAGGATGAAGAGCGGTGCACATTTCATGGAACAGGCAATGGCCGCTGCAGGTCAGGCACCACTGATGCTCATAGGAAAAGTACCACCTGGAAAAGAGGATGTACCGAAAGAGCTGATATTCCATTTTGTTGACAAGAAACTCCTTGATGCAAAATACGGTGATATGGCACAAAGAATACACGACTTTGCAAAAGAGATTGAACATGCTGAAAAGAAAGAGATAGAAAATCTAGGTAAAAGGACAGATGAATATCTAAAGATGACAGATGAGTTCATAAAAGAGATGCAAGAACTCCTGAAAAGACTGTCGGAACAGAAAGCGGACACAGTCTTGATGAACACATACAAAGCATTCCTTAAGGCAAATGTCGGCGCACTTGAACTGAAAGGAATAAAACCACCCGCACACCTAAAAGATCTTCCAAAAGCCATGGCAGATCATTTCCCGGAAGTGAAAGAACTACAAGAAGATCTTTTTGAACGGCTTGCAAAAGCACTGATCATCGCAAAGAAAGGAAAAGCAGAGATGATACCTGAAAGAGAGATATACGGTCTGAAAGAAGAGACGAAACGTTTCATATATACACTAGGCAACAAACTAAAAGAACTTAAAGCCAAAGGCGAGCTCAAGATATCAGAAGAAAAACTTGAGATGATAAAAAAACTCAAAGAATCTCAAGAAAATAGCAACCACCACAATTCAGGTCATGTCACAATGAGTAGACCATCTGAAAAGAAAGAATAAAAGTGATATTAACCATTATTTTTTCTTATTTTCAGAAATTTCTTTTTTTATTTTTATTTAATTCTCAAAAAACAATCCAAACAGACACATACTTATATAACCTATTAGTCAAAAATAATGATATTATAAACACAATAACCGTTTCTTTATGTCCTGAAACTAACTCAGAAAGATATATTAGATACAAAATATACAGGAAAAAGTGATAAATTATGAAATTTTACGCAATAGGCGGCTTTAAAGAAGTCGGAAAAAACATGACAGCCATAGAAGTGAATGGCGAAGTAGTGATATTTGACATGGGTGTATCTATGGAACACCTGATAGAACTGAGTGCAAAAGGATTGAATTACGAAAATGTTGATGAACAGACATTACGAAGCATGGGTGTATTACCAAACGATCTTATACTGAACACAAAAAAAGTAATTGGAATCGCAATCTCACACGGACATCTAGACCATATATCAGCAATACCAAAACTGATAAAACGATACAACTGCCCAATCCTTGCAACACCATACACAGCAGAAATAATCAAACGTCTTCTTAAAGACCACAGGATGGAAGATTATCTTAAATACATAACACCTATGCAATATGGTGACACTGCAGAACTATCCAAAAATTTCAAGATAGAATATGTAAACATGACACACAGCATCCCAGATGCATCATTGATTGCTGCATACACAGCAGAGGGTATTGTGACTGTAGGTTTTGATTACAAGCTTGATAACACACCGACTTTAGGCGCTAAACCAGATTACAAAAGACTAAAAGAGTTAGGCAATGAAGGTATAAAACTTCATCTTTCAGAATGTGTACACATCAGCGAGGAACAGAGATGTCCTTCAGAAAAAGTCGCAAAGGACATGGTATTTGATGCTATAGACCGCGCATACCAAGACAGTTCAGCAGTATACATAACTTCTTTCGCATCTCACATTGCAAGGATAAAAAGCATAATTGAGGCCAATAAAGGCAGACGAGAAATGATAATATTGGGCAGATCAATGGAAAACTACATTGATGCCGCAAGCACTCTGGGCATGATAGACAAATCTGAATTCACACTTGCAGGACGACCAAAGACAGTAAAAAGCAATATCGAAAACCTTGTCATGAAAAACCCGGAAAAGTATCTTGTACTTTCAACAGGTAACCAAGGTGAACCAAACTCGGTTCTTTCAAGGATTGCAAACAAAGAATACAAATTTAATTTCAGAAAAGAAGACCAGGTTATATTTTCATCAACAACAATTCCGACACCGATAAACAAGGCAAACAGGTATGTCATAGAACGAAACCTGAAAGAGCAAGGTGTAAGAATATTAAAAGATGTCCATGTATCAGGTCATGCAATGAAAGAGGACCACAGAGATCTTTTAAGGATGCTGAACCCTGAAAAAATCATACCAGTCCATGGTGAAACCGAAAGACTTGCATCTTTTGCATCATTGTGTGAAGAAGAAGGATTCATAATCGGCGACACAGTCCACATAATGACAGACGGCAGGTATGTGAACATCAAATAGGCCTAAAAAACCTTTTTTTCTTTTTATCCCATTTTTTAAAAATCTAAATAAAAATTAAATGTTGATAATATGTCCGTTAAAGATAAAGTCTCAAGATTCGGCCAGCATTTCATGACAGACCCGACCACGATAGAAAACATAATAGAATTTGCAGACATAAAAGATACAGATGCAGTAATTGAAATAGGAACAGGAACTGGAATTTTAACTGAAGCCATAGCAGAAACAGGTTGCGCACTCACTTCCTATGAAATAGACACAACCCTTGAAGAACACCACAACAACCTAAAAGAAAAATACAGAAATGTAACAATCATATATGGTAACGCCTTAAACGAAGAACTACCAAAATTCGACAAGATAGTCGCAAACATACCATACAACATTTCAGAACCATTGATACTAAAATTATCAAGATGCGATTTCAAAGAAGGCATATTGACAGTGAACAAAAGTTTCGCAGAGAAAATGCTTGACATGGAAAAAGAATCATCACTTTTATCACTTATTACTCCCGCATATTTCAATGTGGAATTTCTTGAGATAGTGCCTAAAAGCGCTTTCACTCCCAGACCACGAATATCATCCGCAATAATCAGCATAAGACCTATTAAAAAAGAAACTTTGAAAGACGAAACAACAAAATTTATCACACGACTACTATTCGATCAGCGCACCAAGAAAACCGAGAACGCACTCCTTGAAGCAATAATTGATTACAGGACATTGAACGATGGAAAAAGGTATACACAAAATGAATCTCGCGCATTAATCAAGACTTTAGACCTTGACATAAAAACACTTAACAAGAAAGTGATAATGTTATCTTATGAAGAGTTGAGCAGTTTGCTTGATAAAATAGAAGAAGCATTATAATTTTTAAATCATAAAAAAAGATAAACAAACATATAAACAACTTAACCAAAAATAACAGATATAGGAAAGGTAATTATCATGATCAGAAGTTCCAACCCCGCACTCAATTCAAAGACATTTGAACACCAAGGTCCAGTAACAGAAAAGATGACAATCCAGGGAACAACAAACAAAACATTAATTCTTTTAGCATTAGTCATGTTCACTGCATCAAAGACATGGGGTATGTTCTTAGATGGAAATCCAAATCTTATGCTATTTATGATAGGTGGCCTTATAGGTGGCCTGATACTTGCATTAATCACAGTATTAAAAAAGACCTGGTCACCAATTACAGCACCGATATATGCACTTCTTGAAGGTTTAGCCCTTGGAGGAATCTCCGCATATTTTGAAGCATCATATCCAGGAGTAGTCATTGACGCAGTATTCTTGACTTTCGGAACATTATTTGCGCTCCTTATGGCTTATAAATCTGGCGTAATAAAGGCCACTGAAAATTTCAAGCTAGGCGTAGTTGCAGCCACAGGTGGCATCTTTTTAATATACATAATTAATTTCATCCTTGGAATTTTTGGCTCACAAATTCCATTGATCCATGAAAGCGGAACATTCGGAATCTTGTTCAGCCTATTTGTAGTCACAATTGCAGCATTGAACCTTGTCCTAGACTTTGATTTTATAGAGAACGGTGTAGAAGCCGGCGCACCCAAATACATGGAATGGTACGCATCATTTGGTCTTATAGTGACATTGGTGTGGTTATATCTTGAAATATTAAGACTTTTGGCAAAATTGAGAAGTAGGAATTGAGATTAAAAAAAGATTAAACTTAACTTCATTTAAGATACCAAAAAATATTCCTCCCAAGAGTTAAAGAATATTTAGATTTTGTCAATTCTTTTTTTTCAGACTTTATATTTTTCTTCTTATTTTTTGACCATTTTTTATTTAATTTCATAAGATACTCAACATTAAAAGTAGGATGTTCCATTGCATATTGAAAAGCTTTAGATTTATAGTCCCTAACATAAGCAACACCATTTTGTTCTATCATAAATGCAATTTGTTCTGCATTTTTATCAAAAAATATTTTTTTCAGTTTATGAAGATGCTCAAGTTCAGAACCTTCATAATTTCGTACATCGTCAAATATATGTAAGCCACAAATAGAGCCAACAGAATCCTTATTTATTTCTTTAATTAAATATTCTGCATTGTCATCTAACCAGACTTCATTAAATTGTTTAAATTGATCATCTCTATAAACTCCTTTTTTTAATCCTCTTTTAATAGCATTAGAATAAACGATTTTAGTCCATTCTAAACCATTTTGTTTTATTATATCAGGTACAGAGTCTTCAATTAAGTTTAAATGTGTCTCATTAAATTCCGAAAGTTGTTCTGAATTATATAACTTCTTATCTAATACCTGTTTAAGTTCTTCAGAATAACAGTTTTCAACATAAGGTAACCCATGATCTATTATATATGATTTAACCGTTTTTGCAAGTATTAAATCGTTTTCATCAGTTATAATTGACATATTTTATTCACCCATACACGACAATATATCTGTATTTTCTTATTCAATAATATGAACATTAATCTTTATAACTGTTGTTACTACTCTTAAGATACAGACCGTATCCACATTAACACTCAAGAAAAAATCAATCAAATATCACATACTAAGTATATACAAAATTTAAAGAAAAAAACAAATAAAACTCATTTCCCAACAAGAACCAACATCTCTTCGGAAGACTTAGCAAGCTGATCAATATCCATAGTACGCACACGGACATCAGCCAATGATAACTCATGCCCCATCTTTTTAAGAACATCCTTATCAAGTTCCATCTCGCGCTTAGAATGTGATATAGCTTTCCACAGTTTCTGATTCTTATGTATGAAAGCAGCCCTTACAAATTTAAAGAAGAACGCCTCATCTGAAACTTTCGCTTTTATCTTTTTAGGCAAAAGCCGGATAATTGCAGAATCAATCTTAGGTGCAGGGAAAAAACATTTCCTACCAACTTTTCGTAAAAATTTAGAATCAAAATGATATTGCGCAAGAACAGATATCCTTGAATAATTTTTCTCGCCCGGTTTTGCAACAAGCCTGTCTGCAAACTCTCTCTGCATGATAAGTACAGAATATTTGCCCAACCGCCCAAGCAACTCAACAATCTTAGATGAAATCTGGTAAGGGATGTTTGCCACACATTTATCAAATGGCGGTATCTCAACTTTAAGTATATCACCTTGTATAATTTCAACATTAGTTATATTCTGATCAGTCAATCTATCCTGAAGAATTTCAGCAAGTTCAGAATCAAGTTCAACAGCTATGACTTTTTTAGCGACTTTTGCAAGTTCAAGAGTCAATGCACCATACCCCGCACCAATCTCAAGGACTGTATCCTTATCAGACACATCAGCTTCTCTAATCTCGACACCAATTATATTCTTATCTACAAGAAAATTCTGCCCCAACTTCTTATCAGGACTGATATTCAAATCAGATATTATACTCATAAGATTAAATTAGTACAACCTAGCTTTTATTGTTTTGTATAAGAAAAAAGAAAAAACAATCAATCAACTAATCTCAACAGACGGATTCTTATGTCTCTGAAGCTTATGGAATGCGCCATAACTATCCTTTATCGCACGGCTCACAGTAGTAGTATTGGTCTCGTACTTATCAGCAATCTTCTGTGCAGACATGCCTTCAGCCTTAAGCTGCACCCATTCTTTCTTTATCTTGTTCCACTCACGCGGATGCGCAATCGCCAAATGCTGGTTATAGCTTGTAAGAATGAATTTTCCACAGAATTTGCACACGCGCATACAGATATTTGTCATCCGTTATTTAAAAATGTTACAGGAAAGAGAATTAATTCAACCAATATACGACAAATCATCATTATGATCATTATAACCTTTAATTAACCTAGAGTATACAATAGAACCATATTTTTCAAAATCTTCAATTAATCTAGTTTTAAGACGCGAATTCATACCTGCATCGAAACTCTTCATTTCAGAGATATAATCAGACTTTTCAAAATAATTATTAACAATCTCATCTAAAAACTTATTTCTTAATTGCATCATGTAATCTAAAATTGGAATTGAACATTCATGTCGTGATTTAAGTTTTATTGACGCACTATGCAACTCACAATAGTTATCCTTAGTATCCTCATACTCATTTGAATTTTGTCGCTTTGCATATTTACATACAGATTTTATATCATTTTCATCAGATCTTTCCGTATCTTCAGTGATGAATACATCACTCATATGACTTATTTTTCCTGGATTTGTCCTATCTTGATGCACACACAAAAAATGAATCTTTTCCGTAGTAATTGTTTCATCCTCATGATACACTTTTTCAGAATATTTCACACAGAAACAAAATTTTTTATTTGATTGAAAATTATCACCACCCATAGCAGTCTCAAGAGAATTAGGATATACATGATCTGTACTTTTTCTACCATTAGATATTGAATCCTGAAGCATCTTTATAACACTAAGAGTTTCACCTGCTTTTTGATATTCTACCACACCATTAACTAACATATCCATATAAACACAATAAGTAGTTAAAACAATAAAATCCTCAAGTTCTATATCCAATGAATATTTGTTTATTGCATCATGTTCCCACGACTTAGAATCTTTTTTATTAAAAGTATTACCTTTTACTTCCTCATAAAAATCTTCAGCAATTTTATTGTAACCAATTTCTATATTAGTGAACACATCTTTTATCTCAGATTTAAACTTATCAGTATGAGCCTCTTTTTTTTTCTTCTTACGAAGTTCTTCTGCATTTTTTTTTAATATTTTATCCAGAACCTCATCAGCACCCATAATTACACCCTTCTGTCATTCCTTAAAGAGAACAACAAAAATAACTCTTATGAAATAAAAATACGTGAACTAATCTTTATAAATTAAACTGAGAAGAAAATAGTATAAAAAAGTAAAAGATTAAATTAAAAAGATTTAACTTAATCATAAATCTGAAATAAGTTTAT
>DAOVVY010000099.1 GCA_030636885.1 Candidatus Nanohaloarchaea archaeon | reverse complement strand
TAAGTCTGCGGCACTTTTTGCTGTAGTAGGTGCTAATTTCAGTGAGGGGGTAGATTTCCCCGGTGCGCTTATGACTGCGGCAGTTGTTGTAGGGCTTCCGCTTGAAAGACTTGATATCAAGAATCAGGCACTGATTAATTATTATGAGATGAAATTTCAGAAAGGATGGGAATATGGGTATACGTATCCTGCTATGAATAAGGTAATGCAGACAGCGGGTCGGTGCATAAGGTCTGAGACTGACCGTGGTGTAATCATACTTATGGATAAGAGATTCCTGTGGAATCCTTACAGGGGACTCTTACCGCGCGATGCACAGATATTTATCAGCGGTGACTTGTCAGCTGAACTTACTGAATTTTATCGGATTTGATTAAGTTATGCTTGATATGATATTTTCGTCAGTGTATCAAGAGATTACTGGTTCTCGTATTAAGGTTTCGGCTAAGTTCTATAAGTATGCAGGAGTCAAAAGTTCGGTCCGTGTCCGGGCGGGTGTCCTTGAGGTCAAGGTATCTGATGCATTGTCTGATGCGCCTGAAAAGGTTCTTTCTGCACTTGCTCATATATTGATATCTAGGATAAAAAGAAAACAGTGTCCGCGTGTGTATCAAAAGGTATATCGTTTGTGGATTAATTCAGAGATGATGAATGAACGACATAAGGCGCTTAGGATGGATCGTGGTCGTAAAGCTAGGGATGAGCCTGCCGGTCGTGCATATGATCTTTCAGAGATGTTTTCGGAGGTAAATAGTAAATATTTTTCAGATGTACTTTCTATGCCTGCACTTTGCTGGGGGCCGCGGTTGACCACAAGAAAATATGGGCATTATGATCCTTCAAAACATGCTATCTTAATCAGCAAGACACTTGATGACTCTCATGTGCCTCGTTTTGTTGCCGAGTTTGTGCTGTATCATGAGATGCTGCATATTGTGCATGATGTTGAGAAGACTGATTATCAGACGCGTGCGCATCACAGTAAATTCAAGGCTGATGAGAAGAAGTTTGAGAAATATAAAGAGGCTGAGAAGTGGCTTGTCAGATTGTCGACTGTCAATACTGTGAAGAAGCGGGTTAAGAAGATGTCTTTTGGATTGTTCGGGTAATATGATTTTTTAGACTATTTTTAGGTATGAATATATCTCGAAAAGTCCGAACATGATGAACATCATCGTTGCTGTGTATCTTATTGTTTTGGGATCTATGTGTCTCTTGATTTTTGCGCCTAATACTATTGCTGTGGCTGTTAAAACTGTAAGGGCCAACATGACTGCAACAAGGACTATCCAAGGGTTGAACTGTGTGGCAAAAAGAAGTGATGCAACCTGTGTCTTGTCGCCTAATTCGGCAAGGAATATTATTGCGAATGATGATATGAATGCGGATTTGGGTCTTATCTTTGTGTCTTCTTCGTCTTTTGAAAAGTATGTGTATACTCCGAAAGCCAGAAATATCAGTCCGGATGAAAGATGTACCAGTGATATCGATATGTATGAAGATAATAAACTTCCGAAAGCTATTGCCAGACCGTCCACTAAAAGGAATGCGAGCATACCACCTGCAAAGATCTTGTAGGGTTCATTGAAGCGGGTTGATAGCGCGAGCATGGTGATCTGTGTCTTGTCGCCTAATTCTGCGAGACCTACTATCAGGAATGGTATCAGGAAATCAGAAAGCATGTCTTTATTTTGGTGTTTGGGGTTATATATTTGTGTAGGGGTTTGTTTAGTTTTTTAAACATATGTTTATTTTTTTAAACAGTATTAAATTTATTTATGACATATCAAAATATGACAGGTCATTTTATATAAGTTTGTGTTCATTATTATCCTCATGGAAGAAGTCAAGATAACAAACATGGTGAAATTTTATACTGTCCTCTTACTTTTGGAGGGTCCTAAGACGGGGTATGAGATTATTAAAGAGACTGGCGCTAAAATGGGTAAAAATACTAGTCCAGGGCAGATCTATCCGTTCTTAAAGATTCTAGAGGAACATAATTATATCGATGCTTCAGAACCTGCGGCAAGAGAAAAGGTTGAGTATAAATTGACGGCATCCGGTAAGAAATTTGTAAATAACATGATTTCACGATTTGGGGAAATTATTAAGATTGCAATTGAACCTAGCCTTTCAACATGTGCACATTGCGGTTGCAAAGTCTATGAAGGCGGGCATAAAGAGGATATTGATGATAAACATTATGTTTTCTGCTGTTGCCATTGTGCGAAAGCGTTTAAAGAAGGGAGAGATGAATGATATGGGAAAAAAGACAGATACTCTTGATGTATCGGGGATGGACTGTGCCTCATGCGCACTCACTATCGAGAATGCACTGAATCGGATTGATGGTGTCTCCGATGCAAATGTCAATTTTGCTGTTGAGAAAGCTACAGTCAATTATGATGATGAAAAGACGTCCATAACTGCGATCATTTCAAAGATAAACAAGCTTGGATATAAGGCGAAAGCTATCGATGGGAAAACTGAGGGGGGTAAAATCACAGGCATCATTAAGGCTGATATCACAGTCAAAGGTATGCATTGTGCTTCTTGCGCACTCAATACTGAGAACGCGTTCAAGAAAGTTGACGGTGTGAAAAAAGTGTCTGTCAATTTTGCAACTGAGACTATGAATCTGGAATATGATCCTGAGATATTGACTGAAAAAAAGATTCTGAATAAGATAAAAGGTCTTGGGTATAAAGGCGCTTTCTCAGGAGATGCAAAAGATGATAAAAAAATTGATGAGATAAGTCAACAGAAACGAAATCTTATAATTGGTGCTATATTGAGTACCCCTGTATTTCTGCTCAGTATGGTATTCATGGATTTTCCGTTCAATCATTATATCCAGCTTCTTCTTACTACTCCTGTACTTTTCTATGTAGGTCGACAGTTTTTCAGGGGTACGTATTTCGCACTTAAAAATAAGTCTGCAAACATGGATGTCCTTATAACTCTTGGTACGACATCTGCATATTTTTACAGTATACTTGCATTGTTCGTATTGGGTGGTGCAGTCTTTTTTGAGACGACTGCATTGTTGATTACGTTTGTTGTACTGGGTAAATATCTTGAGGCAAAAGCTAAAGGCAAGACAAGTGACGCAATTAAAAAGTTGATAGGGCTTCAGGCAAAGACTGCAAAAGTTATAAGAGATGGTAAAGAGATGGATGTCCCTATTGAAGAAGTTATTGTAGGGGATATAATAATAGTCAAACCCGGTGAGAAAGTACCGGTTGATGGTGTGGTTGTGGATGGTGATTCATCAGTTGATGAGTCTATGATTACAGGTGAAAGCATGCCTGTCAAGAAAGTTAAGGGTGATGCTGTAATCGGGGCTACAATAAACAAGAATGGTGTCATCAAATTTAAAGCAACTAAAATTGGGGCTGATACGGCACTTGCGCACATCATTAAGTTTGTGGAAGATGCTCAAGGGTCAAAAGCGCCAATACAAAGGTATGCAGATATGATCTCTGGGTATTTTGTCCAGGGTGTTGTGGCATTATCTATTTTAACATTTACAATATGGTATTTTGTTGTAGGTTCAACATTCCTTGGTGCATTTCTTCCTGCAATTGCGGTATTGGTCATTGCATGTCCTTG
>DAOVVY010000034.1 GCA_030636885.1 Candidatus Nanohaloarchaea archaeon | reverse complement strand
GGCCCGGGCGGAAAGATGTCCTCCAGCAAACCAGAGACCATGATCTCTGTCAAGGATTCAGAAAAAGACATAAAATCAAAGATCAACAAGGCGCATTGCATAGCAGGTGTGATTGAAGACAACCCGGTGATGTCAATTGCACGACTGCTCGTATTTCCTCACACAGACAGATTCGTGATAAACCGTCCTGAAAAATACGGTGGCAATCTTGAATACAGCAATTACAAAGAATTGGAGAAAGCATTCATCGAAAACAAGATCCATCCGCTTGACCTAAAAAATGGTGTTGCTGAAGAGATAATAAGGATATTTGAACCTGTAAGAAAACATTTCCTTTAATTTCTGACAATCAAAAACATTTTATATTTTTTGAAATTGTTTTTTTCTTTTTTTTACCATAATAAATAATATTAACGAAACTATGATTACAACTACAAAAGACATTAATAGAAAACTTAAATCATTGACTGTATCATATCGATTATCTTCAACAGATGACAATGTAGCACTTGCCTGTTTTTCAACAAACATTATAGAATCCATATTTGCGATATCAATTATATCACTACCGCTTGCAGACCCATAGACAAAATAAGTAACATCTGAATAAGAATTAATGTTCATTTTTAATCTCAACTTGACTAATTGACTTACTGTCGGTCTTTCAAAAAGATAAACAACTATCCCATACTCAGAATCAAGATTTGCCCGTATTTCTTCATCAAACTGTTGTTCTATCTTAGCATCATATGGTATCTCACCGACATACCTGATTTTTTTATCAACTATAAAATCATCAATAGTCTCAAACGCTAACTTCGGAATATTAGTATAGAACGCATTATCATCTATGTATTGAAACCTAACAACATCAAGCTCATCAAGTTTATCGCGCGTAGTTGCATCCACACCCATATACGAACTATAAAATTGAATCACATAATATCCTGTATCATAAGGTAGATTCTGCTCAATTCCAGGCGATACTGAAATCTTATGGCCTGACTTAAATGATATATTTGAAGAATTGATAAGATCTCTTTTAATTGGACGCCCAGAACTATTTAAAATTTGATATATCTGTTCTTGTCTCTGAATAATTTGTTCCTCAGTTAAAATTGTAACATCACCAGTACCGAATTCAGGTGCATCAAGAGTCCCTGGATGTACATCGGAATCATTTATTGTCTCCGCTAAGACAATAGTCGGGATAAGTAAAAACATAATTCCAATAATGAGATATTTTTGTTTCATAATTTAATTTAACCAGACTAAAATATATAAAACAATTCAAATGGTCGGGCTTTCGCCCGACAATCATGCAGACCACGGCAAATATAACTTGACAATCAATCAACATCAATCCCATTCAATACCTTCAAAGCTACACTTTACAATCTTTCTTTTTGATACCAAATACCAAAACTTTTTGTATTGCGCATACATCCAAAAATACAAAGATAAGGCTGACTTATTCTTACACCCACCAACATATAATATCATCTTATCATCAACTTTGGCATCATCAATAAAATGCACCACACCGTCAAACTTCTTGCTATCATCTCTCTCAATGATGGTACCTTGATGCAATCGAGGTCCGATAACCAAAACATCGACCGCCATACCATCTTGCGCGCGAGTACCGACAATCGACCCATAATTGAATAGAATAGGGATTGGCGAGAACATGACTTTCTTGAACGCGCCAGAACCCACCAAATCGTACTTAAAAAAAGAATACTTAGGTGTCTCTATGATAATTTTCATAATGTAAATTAGAGAAAGAAATTATAAAAATCAATTATGAATTGAAAAATAAAATAAATAAAAACTATATTTTTACTAATTTTATCTTTTGTTTCAAAAATGGAATTTTAGAAACCTTGACTTCATAACCCAGCGCAGTTATTGCATCGTCAATATACTGTTTTTCAATACCAAGTGAATTCAACTCCCATAATCTTTTATGAATTGAATCCTCCTTTTTATTAATAGAAACACCAGAACGTTCTACCCCATTTAGACCATATAATTTCAAATTAACAAGAGTAGCTAAATTAACTAATGGTTCAACTAATAATTCCCCATTACGCATAATTGTAACCCCGTCACCATATTCACCAATACTTTTCAGTGATTTAGTACAGAACTCTATATCTTCTCTTAAATCCTCAGAAGAAGTCTCAACACTCTCACTTTTTATAATATCAGAAACATTATAAGACATATCATTTTCCATAAATTTTAATAAAGACGATATACTTTCATTATGATTCTCAATCATAACCTCTATATCCTCATTAAAGCGAATAAATCGCTCAGAATCCAAAAGATTCGTATTTTTATATTCACGAGAAGTATCACGAAAAACTTCTGCACTAAAATTACTTGAATTGCCAACCTCATTAAAAAGTTTAACAGATTCGTAAATATTAAAAAAGGTACTATGAGCTACACGAAGTTCCAATTCTAAATTTTGGAATTTTTCAAGTGTTTTATAATTATTATAATGCTTATCAATCAGAGACCTAGATTCTTTTAAACAATACTTTCTAAATGTTTCAGCATCAATATTATTTCCTTTAAGCGTCCAATCAAAAGTTTCTCTAAAATTCTCATCCAGATATGTTTGAATCTTAGGTTTAAGTTCAGATAGAATCACATCATATATCTCTTTCTTTTCTTCATCAATAGCCTTGTAAATATGATCTAAGATAAAAAATAGACTTCCATCTATTTCGTAATTAACAGATTCTTCATCCATAACTTAATTACATCCATAATATTTATAAATTTAATCATTTGAGAATGATAAAACGCCAAAATCCAAACTAACTTAAAAATTAATAACTTTGCTCTAATTACTATAAAACTCAAACTATATCATACTCAGGTAAAATCTCTTCAAGAATTTCTTTAATTTCTGAAGATTCAAAACTAAATGATGTTAAAGACATTATAATAGCTTTTAACTGTTTTGAACCCATAGAATCTTTAGTAACTGTCCCATAGAGTCCTCCAACCATTTTAGTCGCACTCAAAAGACACTTATCTAATGCCTCAACATACCCAATTAAATCCTCAGAATCTTTGTTCTCTTGTATTGATTGTAACTGCTCATTGGCTCCTTCGATACACATTTTTAATTTCTTTTGAGAACTATCTAAATCTTCAACAAAACTCACAGAACCCAATTCTGGATGCACATCAATTTTATCAAAACAATCATAAACTGCATCAACATAACGATTAAATTTATCTATGCTATATACAATCGCCTCTATAGAATCATCAATTAGTTCAGAATCAAACTCATCATACCTCTGTAATACAGATTTAAAACTACTGGCTTTAGTTTCAATAAAACCTAACTTCTTCTCAAACCAACTACCTATTGAGGAAGACCTGGAACCGCTACGAGAATCATCATATAAATATCTACATAACTCTTTAACATCCTCAGGTACAGCTTTATTAAACTTATTTTTACTTAACTCATTTAATTCATGAGACAATGAATAACGATTCTTAATATATCCTAATTCAATCTGTCTTTTTGTTATTTTTCCCGTATTACGAAAATCAGATCCATCAGCCCAATGATTATTTACAATTTTTCGATCACTCAAAATCTTATTTTTTAAATACTTACGAGTCTCTTCCAAATAGATTTCATTTTGACTGAAAAGACAATCCCTTATTGCATAAATACTCATAATTTTATCTACATCTAACTGAGGTATTTCTGATATTTGCGAAATAAATGAATCCTCCATAAACTAAATATAACTCCTCAAAACTTATAAATTTAGTCATTAATCAATAATAAAAACAACAAAAGAACACATTATATCACTTTAAATACCCAATAAATTTAATACAGATATCAACATCAATCATTTTTATAACTCGCCAAAGAATCATTTGAATCACCAAAAATAATTGGCAATAAATCATCAAGACCATATTTTTTAAGTGCATCAATACCATCTTGCTCTGTTACTTTTTCCGGATAATCTGAGATTTTTTTATGATCATCAGATATTCCATCTGATTCTTTTACAAAATCCAAATGACCCATAAACATTTTTCTTTTTGAACTAGTAAAGTCATAATCATAGGACTTAAATAATACTTCATACCCCCTACTAAGAGCCAATTTAGTCTTATGCATTTTAAGATCAGATACTTTTGATTGCGAATCAATAACTAATTTATATACTAACTCAGTAACATCAAAATATGAAGGAGGAATACTATTCAAAGAAACTTTAATTGTATCTATTAACATTTCAAAAATATTGTTTTCATCATAAGTTAATTCTTTTTTTAATATAGATGTTATATTATTAAAACCATCTATAACAACTTTCTCTTGTTCTGTAATTATTGTATCTTGCCCAATAACCATATCTAGTTCTTCCGTAACACCGTAATGTTTAATAATTCTCGAATTTAAAGATTCTTTTATTAAAGGAAGCACTATCTTATATGCAGAATACATATCTTCTACTTTTGAATTAAATCGTTTTTCCACTATATTAGATGCATATTTCGCAAGTGTATACTCAAGACCTTTAATATCATTTAATGTCTCACCAAGTGTTGTCTTTTCTAACTTCTTTTTTTCTAAAAAATCAGGTAAATCATGAGGTGTAACCTTCATAACTCCTTTTTTAAGCGTATTATGATTCTTATCTTTAATGTATTTTTTAGCGTCTTTTTTATCAATCACGCTTATACCTAAAACTTTTGCAGAAACAATATCTTCTGTCACATAATTAAGATATTGCTTCACAACAATATCTATTTCATGACTAAGAGTAATTTTATCTGTGGTTGTTTTACTAGATGTTTTATTCTTACCACCTTCATTTTTGGGTTTAGCTAAATAATGACCTACACCAATCCGTATATTTTTATATAAATCATAAAGTGTATACCTCGCACCATAACGAATATCACTCTCATTTCCATTTACATCAATATATGTTTCAACTGGTATTTGATTTTTAAATTTATCATAATTTACTGTTTTTAATTCTCCATCTATCATCAAATCAATTGAAAACGCTTCAGCCCATGTTTTTAATTCCGGTGCAAGCTCAGATAATTCATTTAAAAACGATTTATTGTCAACCATTACTGTTTCTCCAGTAAGCCAATTTTGAATTGTTTTTTTTACAACACCCTTATCAATCAACTCATCTATATATGAAACTTTATCATTAAAATCAGTTATTCCTTTTGCTTCAAGAGCGTCATTTAAAGCAACTGAAAACATAGGTTTATCACCAATATGCAAACTTTCATAAGCAGTATTATACCTATCACTTTTTCTCAAATCAGATTCTATGTCTTCCAATTTTTTATCTATATATTCTTTTTCAAAATAAAGCAATTCCCCTTCTTGAACATCACTCACTTTTTTTAGAAACAATCTACCATTTACATCACTGCAGACATAATCACTCTTAACATTTAATATAGTGTTACCAGCAGTAGTTTTAACTAACACGACGGTATTTTTATTAGATTTTGATGCTTTTGCCATACGTACCACAATTCACTAATAAGTAGTACTCTATGCTAAACTATATAAATGTTTCGGAAAAAAACATTTACAAACACAAAAACATATAAAAACACCCGACATCAATCCATATTAATGTCTTACACACTGATCATCTCAGAGAAACCGTCCGCGGCACGAAAGATAGCCGCAGCGATAACAGAAAAAGGTGTCAAGGTATTGAAGGCGGGCGACGTCAGCTACCTGGAGATTGAAAGGCATGGCGAAAAGATTCTTGTCGCCCCAGCTGTAGGTCACCTTTTCGGTCTTGCGCAGAAAAGCAAAAGCTGGACATACCCGGTGTTTGACACTGAATGGCAACCGACATTCAAGATCTCAAAAAATGCAGGATTCGTAAAGAAATATTATACCATGCTAAAGAAACTCTCAAAGGACGCAGATAAATTTGTAGTGGCAACCGACCTTGATATTGAAGGGGAGACAATAGCATACACAATCCTGAAAAACATCTGCAAGACCACAGACGCAAAACGGATGGAATTTTCCACACTGACAAAACAGGACCTGATCAACGCTTACGACAACGCAAAACCACACATCAATTTCGGTCTTGCAAACGCAGGCGTTACAAGACACACGCTAGATTTCTATTTCGGTATAAACATATCCCGCGCACTGACAATTGCAGTCAAGACCGCGGGCACCTACAAAGTACTGAGCGCAGGTCGTGTCCAGGGTCCAGCACTCGCATTCCTTGCAAAACGAGAGAAAGAAATCCAAGCATTCGTTTCCACACCATTCTGGCAGATAGAGATGGACACACCCAAGTTCAAGGCAATGTACGAGAACGACAAGATACTTGACAGGAAAGATGCAGAAAAGATAGTCTCAGAAACAACAGGGAAAGACGCAAAAGTTATAGAGCAGACCAACAAGAACTACAAGCAGAAACCACCAACACCATTCAATCTTACAGACCTGCAAGTTGAGGCGCACAAACTGTTCAGCATAGTGCCGAGAGACACGCAACAGATTGCCCAAAAACTTTATGAGATGGCAGTCATATCATACCCAAGAACTAGTTCACAGATTTTAGATCCTAAACTAGGTTTCAAAGAGATACTAGAAAAACTTTCAAAGAACCCAGAATACATAGGCAAGGCAAAACAGCTTCTTTCATTACCTAAACTGATACCGAACAACGGAAAAAAGACAGACGATGCCCACCCACCGATACATCCGACTGGCGAGATGCCAAAAGGTCTTATTGGTCGTGACAAGAAGATATATGACCTTATCGTCAAACGATTCTTTGCAACTTTCGGAACCCCTGCCACACGCCAGTCATCAAAGATAATCCTTGACGTCAACTCCCACAAATTCCAGACTGAAGGAAAAAGAACGATCGAGAACGGTTGGTTTGACCTTTACGAACCCTATGTCAAGCTTGAAGAGGTCACACTGCCACAGATGACAGATGGTGAGACTGTAACGAACAAAAAAATCACACTTCTAGACAAAGAGACAAAACCACCCAACAGATACAATGAATCACCCATCATCAAGGAACTGGAAAAGAGAAACCTGGGCACAAAAGCCACACGCGCAGAGATAATCAACAACCTTTACAAGAGAAATTACCTGATGGAGAAACGAATCGAAGTCACAGACCTTGGCCTGACAGTAATTGACACGCTTGAGAAATACTGTCCGGAAATAATCTCAGAAGACCTGACCCGGACATTCGAAAAACACATGGATGACATCGAGCACGAAAAAGAATCAAGCGACGACATAATCAATAAAGCAGAAAAAGAGCTCACAGGCATCCTGAAAAAATACAAAGAGCACGAGAAAGAGATCGGTCTGTCCCTTGTAAAAGCCACACGGGAAACACAGAATGAGGAGAGCACGATAGGCCCTTGCAAAGTATGCGGTGTCGGCACACTGATGATGAAAAGATCCAAGTTCGGCCGGTTCATCGCCTGCGACAAGTATCCGGACTGCAAAGCTACATATTCACTACCTAAAAACGGCATGGTAAAAAGCCTGAAGAAAGAATGTGAAGAGTGCGGTTTCCCGCTTATCAGCATCATCAACAAAGGCAAGAAACCCCAGCAACTGTGCATCAACCCGAAATGCCCAACAAAAAAGATCGAGGACGCCGGCGCAACAGAGGAAGTTAAAGAGATTGAGAACGGCACACTTGTCAAGAACTGCCCTAAATGCAAATCCAAACTGATACT
>DAOVVY010000059.1 GCA_030636885.1 Candidatus Nanohaloarchaea archaeon | reverse complement strand
TTCCTTTCGCCCTTAATCAATACTATCAGTTTTTCATGAGCGATATTAGCTTTTCCTTTAGTCTCATTAATCTCTTTATTCAATTTACGCATAGACAAATGTTCTTTTTTGAGTTTGCGCAATGTCTTAAACATTTCACTTTGAATCTTAAACTTCTTATCTAAAATATCACTAATGACATCAGCATGCATCTCAGAAATATAACGTAAGTCATCCATCTTATCATGCAATGAATCAATCTCAGACTTGACCCCTATATAATGTTCACTTTGCCTGAGCTGTTTTTCAAGCGCTATCACTTTCCGGCTCAATTCATCTTCCTTTTTAGCCGATAAGACCACAGTCTGCACAATCCAGTCTAACTTTTTTATCTCCTCAAATAATTTTTCAGGATTAAAAGACGCACCCTTATACTTCTTTTTAAGGTCTGAAGATATCGCTGAAGCTTTCTTCGCAGATTTTTTCTTATCATTTTTCATTGCCTTAAGATTTTTCTGCAACGATGATGCGATAGAATCAAATACTTTTTCCTTTTCTTTAAGGGGTGCAACAATCTCATGCAATTCTTTGACATTAACAGATACTTCTTTGCTTTTTAGAATTAGTTCTTTAACTCGAGAATTTAAGCTATCACGTTCTTCTTTAAGTGTTTCAGAGGTATCTATTTTCGTTGCAACGTCAGTCATTATTATCGTCCGGAACCAGCTATATTAGAAATTAGAGCAGATAGATCTATAAAACATGTCTTCAGTAACTTCTTCAATATGTTGTGCTTGGACAATTGAAATAAATAATGTCTGATCCCCGATAGATATCCTATGGTCTGAATCTTTAGGGATTTTAGCCTCTACGGGAAGTATTACTGCTCCGCCGCAGGTTGTGCATACACGAAAATCTTTACCCTCTCGAGCAATAATGTCTTTGACTCTCTCATCAACTTTAATTTCCATATTCGTTACCTTTTTTATATTCTAGAAAATACACAAAAAAATAAATAATACAATTAATATGGTGAGATAGCTTTATATATATTTAGCTGATAGAGTATATACTTTTTTTCATAAGAATAATAAATCATAAACTAGATATACCCCACAACTTAGGGCAACAAGTTTCGGTAAATCTTTTTTTAATCCATCATGTATCAAATTAACAAATATCTCATCTTGTTCGTCGACATCCATATCCTTAAAGTCAGAATCCACTCTTAATTTTTGCAGTTCATCATAGAAAGAATAAACTGGCAACCATTTCTTTAATTCATATTTAAATAGACCAAGTCTTTTCAAATCATCATATTTGTCTTTTTTGAGCAAATAATTCGCAATTAGCGCCTCATCTCCAAAAGAATCATCATTAAGATAATCTGCATTATTATCAGACATAACAACATATTAAAAAAGAAAATTTATAAAAACCCGAATTTTACCAGAACTCTTTCATCTTCTCAAAGAACCCCGTCTCAGTCTCATGAATGGTCTCATCAGATGCATCAGCAAGGTCCCTTATAGCCTTCTTCTGTGCATTATCCAATTTATCAGGTGTCCTGACAACAACCTTTATCATCTGATTTCCTGACCCGCGACCATGGACATCAGGCATACCTTCGCCCTTCAGCCTGAACACAGTATGGCTCTGTGTCCCTGCAGGTATCTTAAGTTTAGCTTTTTTACCGCTGATTGTAGGGATCTCGATCTTGTCGCCCAAAGCGGCCTGCGCGAAACTGATAGAAGTCTTGCAGAAAAGATCATTACCATGCCTTTCAAATATTGTGTGGGGTTTGATATGTATTATAAGATAAAGATCGCCACTAGGCCCGCCTTTGACCCCTGCATCACCCTCACCTTCAACCCGAAGATGATGTCCTGAATCAATACCTTTGGGTACCTGAACTTCGATAATCCTCTTGTTTCGAGTCATACCTTGACCCGAACAGTCAGGACATGGAGTATCAATAACTTTACCGCGACCACCACAAGCATCACAGACTCCGATAGTTACAACCTGACCCATAAAAGAACGTCGTACCTGCTTTACCTCGCCCGTACCGTTACATTTACTGCAAGTCTCAGAACTGGTACCCGGTTTTGCCCCACTGCCATCACAGGTCTTACAGGTCTCAAGCCTTGGAACCTCAATTTTTGTCACAAGACCCTTAAAAGAATCTTCAAGTGTTATGTCAAGATCATATTTAAGATCAGCACCTGCCTGAGGACCATTTCTACGTCGATTCCTCTGTCCGCCTGAAAAGACATCAAAGATGTCCCCGAAACCAGAAAAGATATCTTCAAAAGAAGAACCTTGACCTCCTCCTCCGAATCCACTAGCACCACCACGACCATCAAATGCGGCCGAACCAAACTGGTCATACTGTGCCTTCTTTTGCGGATTGCCCAAAACTTCAAAAGCACCATTTATCTCTTTAAACTTGGCCTCAGCACCAGAATCACCCTGATTCACATCAGGATGATACTTTCGTGCAAGAGTTCTGAATGCTTTCTTGATCTCGTCAGGAGATGCATCTTTTGAGACACCGAGTGTCTCATAATGATCTTTTTTAGCCATGCTTACTTCTTCTCAGCTTTTGTATCTTTTTTAGCCGTTTTATCAGCTTTATCCTTTTTCTCGTCCTCAACCTTGTACTCAGCATCAACAACAGTTTCATCATCTTTTTTCTTGTCACCATCGTCTGCATTTTCAGCTTCAGCTTGTGCAGCCTCATACATCTTGGTTGTAAGTTCATAGACAACAGCATTCAGAGCTTCAGTCTTTTCCTTGATTGCAGCAGTCTCAGCAGTTTCATCAGCAAGGATATCCTTGACTTCTTTGATAGCAGCTTCAATCTTAGTCTTTATAGCCTTGTCAACCTTATCGCCAGCATCTTTCATTGCTTTCTCAGATGCATTTATGATGGAATCAGCCTCATTTCGAGTATCAATAGCTTCCTTGACTTTTTTGTCTTCATCTGCATGAGCTTCAGCATCTTTTACCATCTTCTCGACATCGGCTTCAGAAAGACCGGATGATGACTTGATTGATATCTTTTGCTCTTGACCAGTACCCATATCTTTTGCAGATACATGGATGATACCGTTTGCATCGATATCAAAAGCAACTTCAATTTGTGGGATACCTCTTGGTGCAGGTGGAATACCAACAAGATCAAATCGTCCCAGAGGATGATTATCAGCCGCCATTGCACGTTCACCTTGAAGCACATTTATAGTTACAGCAGTCTGACTGTCCGCCGCAGTTGAAAATACCTGTGATTTTTTAGTAGGGATAGTAGTATTCTTTTCAATAAGCTTTGTAAATACACTACCTAAAGTTTCAATACCAAGTGATAATGGTGTAACATCTAAAAGAAGTACATCTTTAACTTCACCGCCAAGTACACCCGCCTGGATTGCAGCACCCATAGCAACAACTTCATCAGGGTTTACGCCCTTGTGAGGTTCTTTACCGAAAAGCTTCTTGACAGTATCGACAACTAAAGGCATCCTAGTCTGTCCACCGACAAGTATGACTTCATCAATGTCAGATGTCTTAAGATGAGCATCTTTAAGTGCAGCTTTACATGGTCCTACTGTACTCTCAACAAGATCCCCAGTAATTTTCTCAAGCTGAGCTCTTGTAAGAGTCAAAACAAGATGTTTTGGTCCAGCACTATCTGATGTGATGTATGGTATGTTCACTTCAGTAGTTGTAGCACTTGAAAGCTCAATCTTTGCTTTTTCAGCAGCTTCCTTAAGTCTCTGAAGTGCATTCTTATCAGTTGTAAGATCCATACCTTGATCTTTCTTAAATTCAACAATAAGATGATTGATGATTGCCTGATCAAAGTCATCTCCACCAAGGTGAGTATCACCATTAGTTGATTTCACTTCAAAGATTCCATCACCCAATTCAAGGATAGAAATGTCAAAAGTACCGCCACCTAAATCATAGATTGCAACCTTTTCATTCTTCTTCTTTTCAATACCGTAAGCAAGTGATGCAGCTGTAGGTTCATTGATTATTCTTAATACTTCAAGACCTGCAATTTTACCAGCATCTTTTGTAGCCTGTCTCTGTGAATCATTAAAGTATGCAGGCACAGTGATTACTGCTTTGTCCACAGTCTCGCCAAGATATGCTTCAGCATCGGCTTTTAATTTCTGTAATATGATTGCTGAAATTTCAGGAGGTGTCATCTGTTTTGAATCTTTTCCACTGACAGTTACATCACCATTTGAGGATTTGCCCAATCTATAAGGTACCAGTTCTTTATCTTTTGCAACCTCTTTATCATCCAATTTACGGCCCATAAATCGTTTTATGGAAAATATTGTGTGTTCTGGATTAGTTATTGCCTGTCTTTTTGCAATCTGTCCAACGACACGTTCATTATCTTTTGTAAATGCAACAATTGAAGGTGTTGTCCTGTTACCTTCAGCATTTGGTATAACTGTGGATTTTCCGCCTTCCATCACAGCGATACATGAATTTGTAGTACCTAAATCAATTCCGATTGTTTTTGCCATATCTTATTCACCTTTTTAATATAATTTTCAATTTTTCTCAAATACTCAACTATTTTTTACAACTTTTACTTTTGTAGGTCTTATAACTTTTTCCTTAAAAATATATCCTTTCTGAAGCTCTTCAAAGACCGTATCATCCTCATGGTCCTTTGATTCAGTTGTAAGTAGCGCTTCATGTTTTTCAGGATCAAACTTTTCACCAAGAGAGACAATTTCAGTAAGTCCTTCTTTTAAAAGCGCATCTTTAAGCTGTTTAAGTGTAAGTTCTACGCCTTTCTTAAGCGCGTTAACATCATCGCAAGTTTCAGCAGATTTAACAGCCCTCTCAAGATTATCAATGACTTCTAAGACTGGCATGATCATCTGTCCTTTTGCATGATTACTAATATCAAGCTTTTCTTTAGATACTCTTTTCCGATAATTATCAAAATCCGCCTGAAGTCTCTGTAACTGACTGAATGCCTGTTGATATTGTTCTTTGTGATGTTTAGCAATCTCATCATATTTGACATCTTTAGCTGATTTAGTATGTTTGTCAACTTTACTCGGTTTGACATCAGTATCAGACTTAATACCAGTATCGGCTTTGACATCTTTACTAGACTCTGTACCAATATCTTTTTTAGAATTTTTTTCTTTATCAAACATAAACATCAACCATATCTGAACATCTAAACTTCATTAAAGGCGCAAAGAAACATATTTTGCGCGACCTTTATGTTCATGTGAGTATACACTTAATAAAAACCGATAGTAATCTTTAAATAGTTTTTGATTGGCATATTATTTTAAATTTCATACATAACCCGTTCCCACTCATTTGATGTTTGGGGTTCATTAGGTCTTTCTGTATTATAAAAAATATTTAACAACTCGTCTTTTTTATCAGCATCACAATCAGATATAGTTTCATCACCAAAAACAATATTTTCCCATTCATCAGACCAGGGTTCATATTCTTGTGAGATTATTTTATCCGAAAGATATACCTCAGACGAACATTCGTTATTATATTTTGGTCTTATTTCACAAACTTTATTTAAATAACTACTAATTACTGGATGTATGTTTAATTTAGAATTAAAATAAATAACGCGATCTCTGATATTTTTATGTTTTAGATAAAAATGTATATCACTATGCCCCAAACCAAAATCAATAAATATATTTGGTTTTGAATCATATTCTTTTCTCTTTAGAAGTTCAGGTACTATAAATTCATCAATTTTTTT
>DAOVVY010000003.1 GCA_030636885.1 Candidatus Nanohaloarchaea archaeon | reverse complement strand
GGTATACACTCATCTTTTCCATGAGGTCCTGAATTAGGCAAAACTGCAAACTTAGCAGTCTTCTTTGGTATATGATAATTTTTTGATGCTCGAAGTCTCTTTAAATGCATTACAATCACTCATTCCGTAAATATTATTTTTCATCCCTTATTTTTTTACTGTCTTCTTATCTGCAGTTTTTGCAGTCTTTACCTGTTCCTTCACAGGAGTTGCTTTCTTAGTCACAGTTTTTGTAGCAACCTTAGTTACAACCTTTTTAGTTTTTGGTTTTGCTTCAACTTTAACTTTTGAAACCGACTTACTATCTTTTTTTGCAACTACATTTTTAATATTTTTACCTTGATCTTTTTTTGTGGTATCAGATTTTACATTTCCAACACGTTTTGCATCATCAAGATTTAAAGATATTATTTGAAGATTTGATGGTTGCTGTGGAACTTGAACTTCAGTACCATCTGTCTTTTTAGTTGTAATACCTTTTATATGAACATAACCTTTCTTTATAAAAACCGAAACGATTTCACCAGTTGATCCTTTATAAGATCCCCTTTTAATTATAACCTCATCCCCAAGTCGAACAGGTAATGATGATTTACCAACTTTTGCCCTTAATGTCTTTGAAAGATTTGCGGATAAAAATTTTCGTTTAACATGAAGTGGAGCATTATAAAGATATTTTCTTTGTTTTGCAGTTTCCTTTGAACCTTTCCATTTTAGAGACCATTTACCAATTTTCATATTATGTCACCTTTATACAATTGTTGCTGCAATTTTTCCAATCATTGGGAATCTTTCCACAACTTCTTTTGCAATAATACCTTTTATCTGCTTTCCTCTTGGCTCAAAATTATCTTGAATAAGCACCGCAGTATTTTCTGGAAATTTAATTCTTACACCATTTGCACGCTTAAATTCTTTTGTTTGTGTAACAACAACAGCCTTTACAACTTCATGTTTTATTTTCTGATTACCGGTTTTAACAGAACAAACAACAACACCACCAATACCTGCAGAAGGATGTCTTTTTCTGATACCTTTGTAACCTTTAACAGCTATGACTTCCAACTTCTTGGCACCGGAGTTATCAATACACCTAATTATGCTTCCAGTCTGTATACCTTTTGTTGAATTGATACTCATAGCTTTCATAAATTATCACCATATTTTTATAATCATCTTAAAGTTTTTCTATTATTACGAATTTTTTAGTTTTACTTATCGGTCGACACTCACCAATTCGAACAGTATCTCCTTTTTTCACATGGAAACATGACGGTCTATGAGCAACAACTTTTGTTTTTCGTTTTTCATATCGTTCATACTTAGGCATAAACAAAGTATAATTCCACTCAACAACCACTGAATTATCCATACTTGCTGAAACTATAATTCCTTGAAATATCTTACCCCTTACTTTAAGAGTACCATGAAAGGGACATGTATCATCCGTACATACATCTTTAGGGACAGTTTTGGTCGGGATTCCTATGTTTTTTACAGCATTTTTTGCCATCATATCAAACCTTTTTCTTATTTTTAAAAAACTATGAATTATTTTTTCCATTTTACAGGAACTTTTTTCCGTATACGATCTTCAGGTCGTCCGGAAATACGCCCCCCAAACACTCGAACAACATCCCCTAAAGGAATTGTTATATCCAATGTAATTTTATCCTTTGCAAACCACATCTTATTTTGACCAGACAACATAAGTATCATGTCTTTAGTCTCATCAATTATGCAACCCGAAATACCGATACATTTTGTATCCTTACATCCCGAAACCGTTGCATCAAGACCAACAAGCTCATGCCGTATGAGATTCTGTGGAGTTATCATGAAAACATCCTATGAAATTATTATTGATTCTTCACTGAAACCCATTTCAATAAGCAATTTTTTTACTTCTTCAGCATGCCTTCCTTGTAGCTCGATCAAACCGTTCTTTGATGTTCCACCACACGCAAGCTTCCCTTTTAATGTCGTTGTTATTTCCTTTATGTTTGTTGACTTTGGGTCAAGACCTTTTACCATTGTTGAAAACTTTCTAAAACGTTTTCTTAAATAAGTAATTTCAATCTGCTGTGCTTCTTTGGAAATTGTCTCACAGACACAAAGATCTTTTGGAAGTCCACACTTATTGCATATATCTTGCATCTTAGTATTTACATCTCCTTTTGAATAGTCAGTATTCGTGCAATCGTTCTCTTGATTTCACTAATCCTGCCAGGATTATCGGACACTCCGCCAACATCGATTTTGCCGTTTTCTTTAAAAAGCTCAAGTTTTAATTCCTCAATTTTTTTAGTTCTATCTTCAGCACTCATATCTCTTATTTGTCTTGGACGGAATATAGCCATAAATATCACATATCTTAATTTTATTTCTTCTCTTCTTTAACAACAGTTTTAGTCTCTTCTTTCTTTGTTGCTTTTACTTTATCTGCAGCATCCTTCTTTGTCACAACTTTTTCTTTTTTAACTTCTTTTTTAGTTGTCTCTTTTTTAGCAACAGGTTTAGCAACTTTTGCTTCTTTTTCAACAGTTGCTTTTTTATCTTCTTTTTTTGGTTCTGGTTTTGATTCTTTTTTAACTTCTTTAGTTACATCTTTTTTATCATCAGTTTTATCAGCATCTACTTTTGTATCTTCTGTTGATTCAACTTTATCTTTAACATCTTTAGCTTTTTTCTCTGCAGCTTTCTTATCAGCTGCTTCTTTAGCAACCGCAATTGCAGCCTCTTTTATTCTCTTTTCAATAAGCATAGACTCTGGAAGATTTTTCATTATCATAACTTTAATTCCAAGCACACCGGGTTTCATACGTGCAACTGAAAAACCACGATCAACATTATCAATTACAAATTCTCCTGATTTTTTAATATAACCTACCTGTTTCTTATCAGTCCTACCACGACCACCAGATATTTTACCACTTATCTGAATCTCAGCACCATGTGCACCAGCTCGCATTATGTTTCTAAGATAAATATTTGTAATTCTATTAGGTTTAACATACCGTTCAATTGCAGATGAAATCTGATGAGCAACATAAGTTGCATCAAGATCTGGATTTTCAATAGACTGAATATCTAATTGAGGATTTTTAACACCAAACTTTTCTGAAAGCATATTAGTTATCATTTCTATGTTCTTACCCGCACGACCAATTGCAATACCAGGACGACCCACATGCACTACTAATCTTGTAGACAAAGGAGTTATCTGTATATCAGTATGACTATAATCTGCTTTTTCAAGAACCTTTGCAAGATACTCTTCAATCTCTAGTGATTTGATGTGATCTTCTATAAATTTTCTTTCAATCATATACAATCTGGCCTCATTAAGCATTATTTATTGATATCCTTTTTAATATCTTCTTTAACATCAACTTTGTCTGTTTCAACCGTAGTGGCTTTAGGAGCAACTTTAGGTTTAACAACTTTAACTGATGGTTTTTTAACTACTACTTTTTTTGCTTTTGTCTCTTTTACAGTTATTGAAATATTTGTACTCTTTGCACGTCGTCGACCAAAAGATCTTGCACCCCGATGAAATCGTGAACTACCAATATTTGCTTGTGCATTATCCACAACCAAACGATTACCATCAAGTCCTTTGACTTCAGCATTATTTTTAACATTCTTTAATAATTTTAAAAATTCAATTGCAGCATTAACTGGATATCTTCCAGGACCCATACCACCTTTTCGATGTGCCTGATCCTTATTAAATCGTTTAAATGGAATTGCATTCTTTTTTGTAACGACAGTATCCAAATAATCAATAGCCTTATCAACACCAAGACCTTTTATGAACCTACTTATTTCTACAGAGTTCTTAGTAGAAACCCTAAGATTAGTTGCACCACTATGAGCAACTTTTTTGTCATCCATTTTGTAAGGGTGATTTATATTAGTCATAAAATATCACATTGAATATCATTTTAGTTTCTATTTAAGTGCCACAAATTTACTGGATTTTGTAGCCCCAACACCAACACCACTATGTTTAAGTGACCTTCGTGTCTGTGCAAATTCCCCAAGCCTGTGACCTAACATCTCTTCCTTTATATCCACAGATACAAAATCTTTACCATTATGTATACCTATTTTTTTACCTACAAAATCAGGCAATACAATCATATCCCGTGCATGAGTCTTTACAAATTTATCAGGATTATTATGAATATTATCAATAAGATTCTTTTCAAGATCTGTAAAACCTCGTATAATATGCCTTCGACCCCTACTTTTTATAAGAAGCATAAAGTCTTCCACAGATAGAGCTTTAAGTTCTTCGATAGTTTTACCTCGGAAAGTAAATATCCTCTTTCCGAACTTATCAGTTTTGATCTCATTAACCATAACAATCACTTGAAATTATTTTATCGCTTTTTCCCTGTTCTTCTAGCAGCAATAGATCCAACTTTTGCACCAGGAGACGCATGTCGACTTGTTGTTGTTGGAACACCTTTATTGTCACCACCAAATACATGGTCAACCGCATTCATCGCAGTCTTACTTGTTATTGGATATAATTTACCACGAGCTTTTCTATTATGAAATTTATTTCCCGCCTTACCAAATGGCTTCATTTTCCTCTCACCACCAGCAACAACACCAATTGTTGCCCGGCAAAATGAATTTAATGTCTTAAATGATTTTGATGGAAGTTTTACTACAGTTGTAGTTCCACTATGTGAAGATACAATTGCAGACATACCAGATGATCGGACAAATTTACCACCATCACCAGGAACATTTTCAAGATTAAAAACAGGAGTACCTTCCGGAATATCACCTAAAGGTAAAACATTACCATAATCAAAATTGGAACCAACACCAACACTTACATCTTTACCAACTGAAAGACCTTCAGATGCAATCATGTGCTGTTTCTCATTATTCTCAAATTTAACAAGAGCGACAGGTGCATTCTTACCCACATCATGTTTGATATCAATAACAACACCATCCACTTTAATTGCTTTGTTTTTTGCACTATATTTAGCTGCAGGAAGATAATTATGACTATTAGCCCTATATGTTGGACCTCCATGTCCCCTATGCTGAGATACTATTCGTTTACCCATATTATATCATCCCAAGACGAGTTGCAATATCAATTGCAGGTGTTTCTTCAGATAACCGTACTGTTACTTTTTTCCTTTTTTTCTGATCAATTAATGTATTAATCCTTATGACCTTAACTTTATATTGATCTTCGATAGCTTTCTTTATCTCAGGTTTTGACGCCCGAATATCAGCAACAAACACAAGTTCATTTAAACTTTCAACATTGTTCATAGCTTTCTCAGTCAAATGTGTGTGTTTAAGTATCTGCATTTTCATAAATATCACATAAATAATTTTTCTTTTTCAAGCATATCTAATGCAGACTTTGTCCAAACAGTAAGTCTACCCGCATGAGTTCCAGGAGCAAGCATTTCAGCACTAAGATCTTTTACCTCAATAACATCAACACCCACAATATTTGATGCAGCATTATTGATACCTTTATTATTCCCAACAACTATCAATGGACCTTTTTTGATACGATAATTCCTACCACGCATAGTACCACGACCTGCACGAACTTTTCGTTCAGAAGTTCTTTCAAGATCTGCTGAAAAACCAATGGAATTCAATATTTTAAATGCATCCTGAGTTTTTGTTACACTTTCAAGTGCATCCTCACAAACAATAGGAAATTCAGTAACACCTTCAGTTTTATGACCACGAGCCGAAACTAAATCTTTATCAGCAGTAGCAGCTATTGCACTCCTTATTGCAAATCTTCGTTCAGTATTATTTATTTCAGCCCTATAAATCTTTTCACTTTTAGGAGCATGTGCTTTCCGACCTTTAATCGCATGAGGTGCAACACGACCAGTTCCCGCCAAAGGACCAGTTCCAATAGTTATACGCTTCATCCGAGCAATACCTCGGTTTGCAAGACTACCATAACAAGACCGCCTAGCAATATGATGTGCCGACGTCTTAAGACCTGCTCTTGGATCAGCACCATATGGTTGCCTATCTTTACTCTGTGCTACAATCACAGCCCGTTTAATTAAATCAGGTCTGTAAGCTTCCAAAAATTGCAAAGGCAACTCTACTTGCGAACCTTTCTTGCCATCAATAGAGATAATATTTGTTTTCATATCTAAATACCTTGTTTGCTCTCTAGGGAAACATAAGTGACCTGTGGTTCATCATACTTGTATTTCTGCGGTCTTACAGGCGCCCTGAATCGTACCAATCTTTTACATGGTCCTGGTACAGAACCTTTAAACATAATATAATCAGATTTTACAAGACCATAATTTAACCAACCACCTTTCATCTTCAAATCACCACTACCAATCTTAACAACCATCTTGTTAAGTTCAGTTCGGTTATTGAATCCAAGATTTCCCGCCTGTGCGACAGTCCAACTTGTCTTATGTGGATGGAAAGGTCCAAGATTACCCGGTTTTCGTTTAACTTTCTCAGATTTTTTTGCAAGAAGTTTAACACCATACCTTTTTACTTGTCCTGAAAATCCTTTACCTTTTGTAACAGCACGAACATCTAAAGTCTCGCCCTGATTAAATATTTCTGAAACATTAAGAGATTTACCAAGTTTATCCTCAGCAAGTTTAAGTTTTTCACCAACATCAGTTCCTGAAACAGTAACTTCAAAAACTTCAGGAGTCTTTTTTGATACACCTGTTTCTACAGGTTGAGTAGATACTATAAGACGTACTTCTGCAATCATATCAATATCAGTCTTAAGATCTTTTGCTTTAACTTTTGAAACATGAACACCTGCTCGTTTCAAATCATCTGAATCTTTACCGACAGTCCATGATTCAGCTATAACATTAGTTCCATATTCATCTTTTGAATAAGTCCTCATACCCAAAACCTTAAGCTTTGGACATTCAATAACAGTTACTGGAACTGAAACTTCTTGATTATAAGTTACAGAACCCTTACGATTATCAATCATACTCACATGAGTCATACCAACTTTATAACCTGCAAATTCTTGAATTTTAGTCTCAGTTGTTGCAGGAAGAGTGGCCATTCTAGGATATATTCGTCTAGCCCTAGTTTTTGGTCTAAATGCAAGTGATCCTCTTCTTGGATGATGTACTCTTCCCATAGATATTACCTTTAACTCGATAGCTTTAAAAACAAATCGTTTTTATGTCACATTTTAGATTATGAAAGAACTCTTGTGCAATACATATTTACAATACATTAGCAGGAGGTTTTCAAGCCAACAATGAACAAGATACTTTTTCGTCAAAACCTTTATAAATGTTTGTATAAGGATGCAAAAAATCAATGAAATTTAACAGAAATAAAATCATAAGACTCAAACAAAAAAACAAATCACAACATCAAAAAGTACAATACATAAATACATTACCCCCTAAAACACACATTACGTGTTTCAAATCAGATAATATAACTTGACACAGCTTATATGATTCTAAAATATAGACCCATAAAGTGTATATAGTATATATAGTACTAATAACAACAATAACAATAAATACTTAACACCACCAATAAAATATGTGATTAACATGACAGAAAATAAAAAAGAAAACAAGAAAGGCATAATTTCAAAACTTGCAGAAAAAATTGACAAAAAGCTTGAAAAAAAATCAAAAGAAACCTGTTGTAGTTCTTGTTCAGGTTCATGCTGTTAAACAATTAAGTGATCCCCATGCTTGAGGAATTTTCTAATTGGATAGTCTTATCCCTCTTAAACATTGAAAAAGGCACAAAATTAGAATCAAGCTTAAATTTTTTCATATATGACTCAATAAAAATACTTCTCTTACTTTTCGTAATGATTGCAATTGTCGGATACTTAAGAACCTACATCTCAGAACAAAAGATAAGACAGATGCTTTCTGGAAAACGACAAGGTCTAGGAAACCTTACAGCTGCAATCATGGGCGCAATCACGCCGTTCTGTTCATGTTCATCAATACCAGTATTCTTATCCTTCATGAAAGCAAAGATCCCGCTAGGAGTCAGTTTCTCATTCCTAGTGACATCCCCTTTAGTAAACGAATACGTTGCAATCATAATGCTCGGCTTCTTCGGCTGGAAGATAACCGCACTCTACATAATAAGCGGAATACTGATCGGTGTATTCTCAGGCATAGTGATAGGTAAGCTAGGACTTGAAAAATATATAGTCCAAGATCTGATGGACACAAACGAAAACAACAAAGACAAAATATTCAACACCCAACAAGAAAGGATAAATACTGGATTAAAAGACGCAACATCAATAATAAAAAGCATCTGGTTATGGGTCTTTGTAGGTATTGGTATCGCCGCAGGAATCCACGGATTCATACCAGAAGAGACAGTGATGAACCTTATCCAGACAGGAGGACTATTAGCAGTCCCTATCGCAACATTGATAGGAGTACCATTATATGCAAACTGCGCAGCCGTAGTACCTATAGCAGTTGTACTATTTGAAAAAGGATTCCCGTTAGGAACTGCGCTCGCATTCATGATGGGTACAGCCGCATTAAGCATCCCTGAAGCAATAATATTACGACGCGCAATGCGCCTCCCACTAATTATAGCATTCTTCTCAATCGTAACAATAGCTATAATCCTAACAGGCTACGCATTCAATTTCATTGCAACGATAATTGTATAAGAGAATAATCATCCAATATGCACCAAATAGACATATATATAAACTAGCGATAAATTCTCACTCATCTATCTCACCATTAAAAAAATAAGGAATAATTTAATAAGAGAAGTTACCCAATTTATAATACGGGATGATTTCATTATGAGCGGTACAATTATTATAGGGACGCAATTCGGCGATGAAGGCAAAGGAAAGCTTATAGATTACCTTACAGAAGAATCAGACATTGTGGTAAGGTTCCAGGGCGGAAACAATGCAGGTCACACAATTGTGGTTGACAATGACATCTACAAATTCCATCTGATACCTTCCGGCATCCTATATGAAAACAAGACTGTGATTATAGGCAGTGGTGTAGTCATCGACACAAAAGTGCTTTGCAAAGAGATAGAATCTCTTGAAAAAAGAGGTCACAAGATAAATAATCTCTATATAGCCGGTAATGCACATGCTATCATGCCATGGCACATAGCACTCGACAGACACGAAGAAAATCCAAGAAAAGATAAGATAGGCACCACAGGCAGAGGCATCGGTCCCGCATACATGTCAAAGACCGGACGGTCTGATTCGATAAGAATGTATGATTTCCTGACAGATGAACGCCTTTCAAGCAGAATATTCAGCATACTCAAAAACAATAGGAATTATTTTGAAATGATAGGTTTTAACGGCAACGCAGATGAAATCATAAAAGAATACATAGCAATAGCAAAAAATATAAGGCCTTTGATATACGATGCACCAACATTCATAAACAATGAACTTGACAAAGGACAGAAAGTCCTTTTTGAAGGTGCGCAAGGAACTTTTCTTGATATAGACCACGGAACATACCCTTTTGTCACATCCTCAAACACAGTGGCTTCAGCGGCATGCGCAGGCTCAGGGATTGGACCAAACAAGATAACTGATGTATTAGGCATCACGAAAGCATATATGACACGAGTAGGAGAAGGCCCGTTCCCTACAGAACTGGATAATGATACAGGCAAAAAATTAAGAGACAAAGGCAAAGAATACGGCACCACAACAGGAAGATCTAGAAGATGTGGCTGGCTCGACCTTGTGATGCTCAACCACTCAAAAAACCTAAACGGCCTTACAGAGCTCATCATAACGAAGCTGGATGTCCTATCCGGATTCAATACCTTGAAGATTTGCAGAGAATATATGATAGATAAACAAAACACAAAACAATTTCCAGGAGACCCATACATATTGCAAAATGTGACACCGGTATATCAGGAATTTGCTGGATGGAATGAAGACATATCAGCAGTAAAAAAATATGATGACCTACCGGATAATACAAAAAAATATCTAGAGTTCATATCTTCATATCTCAACCTTCCAATCAAGATAGTTTCTGTCGGCCCGGGGAGAAAAGAAACAATTGTCCTTTAAGAAAAAAATTGTGACCACAATGAAACAATACATAGACATTGAGACCACAGGTTTAAGCCGAGAAAGGAACAGTGTGACAGTAGTAGGCATCTATACAGGTGATGAAGTCATCCAGTTCGTAAACGGCATAGACCTGACCGAAGACAACTTGAATGACGTGATAAAGAAAGCGAAAGACATGGTCACATTCAACGGAAAACGTTTCGACATCCCATTTTTGGCGCACAAGTTCCCAAACATAGACTTCAAGAGCGCAGAGCACCACGATCTTATGTACACCTGCAGGAAACATAACCTGACAGGCGGCCTGAAAAAGATAGAGAACATGCTTGGCATATCCCGTGACTCAGGAATCTCAGACGGTAGAGAAGCGGTACGCCTCTGGAGACGATACCAGCGCGGATGCAACAACTCACTCAATAAACTTCTTGAATACAACAAAGAAGACATCGTGAATCTATACCACATCGAAAAAATCCTAGAAGAAAAAGAAAAAGAAAATAATTAAGATGCATCACTTATTCTTCATTGCACCTGCAAGCACATGAGGCATCATCGAGAGCGCACCGAGTATTGCAACCAAAGCCAAGAATATACCCGCAAGTATAAACCCGATACCACCAAGCTTCAATGTCAGAAGCATAGGCCCATATGAATTGGCAATAATCCGCATATCAACAAGTCCTGAATCCGCACCCCTTGTAGCCCCTTCCCAGACCGCTTTAGGATTCTCATTAAGGCTTTGCAACGTTGGCTTAAATACAGTAAATTCAATCACTATCGCAGAAAACACCATCAAAAAACCAACAATTGCAAAAATCATACCCACTTTCGCTTTCATCATAGTTTTTCTTTTCTCATCTTCCATATCCATGTCCATATCCATAATTACCCACCCCTTAAGAGATTATATCAACAACTACTATGTAATATGTATTTTAAATAATATATATTTAATCCCCCATAAAATATGCCAAATATAAGCAAATATAGAAAAATAATACAAAAAAAGTATAAAAAATAAACAATCATCAACAATCTAAAGGCACAATCAATAAATCTATGATACAATTAAATTTACACATATCCACAATAGTTTATACTAATTTTCTTAAACTAAAATCATTCTACCCAAAGACAGAATCTTACCGAAATCTTTCTTGTTAGGCTTATATTTCGCAAACTTAACAAGATCACACATTGAAAAACATTCCTTAACCTTTGATATACCACCATAACCCTCACCTTTCAAAAGACGGATGACCTCAGTACTCGTCAATTCACGACCAGCTACAGATTCAATAGTATGCTTGAAATAGAAACGGACAGCCAAAGAAACTTTAGTGTATGCCTCTTTCATATCCCCCGCATCAAACAATTTCTCAGCCTCGATAAGCATCTTAAGTGCATCCTTTTTAGGATTGACCTTGCGCACACGGGCGACAGGAACATTATCAACCACCGCAGAGACCAAAGCCTCACGTTTCTTATAAAGATAATAAGACACGACCATTATCGCAACTATCAAGAACATCAACGGATACTTAACTTTGTCCATCAAAGTCCTGCCATCATCAAAATCAATATCAAGTATATCAGTCTCATTACCCGAAACATAAACAGATGCAGTCATGTTACCCTGAGCCACCTCAGTCTTACCATTCTTGATAGGCTCAACTTTCAAGTCATCAGGCATAGACATATTCTTTGCCTCAAGCTCCTCTTTCAAGTCCTGGTACTCAGACGAATTATCCAATGCCGCTTTAATGTTTGAAATATCATCATCAGACAAGTGTCCCATATCACTAGGTTTACCGTCCTCCATAGACCCTGTAATATTTGCAGTCTTCCCGTCTGGTTTAGTAAAAGACGAAGTGAAATCAGTCTTATTATCAGCATCAAGACCGTCAAACTCAATCTTTTCCATCGAATACCCTTGTTCAAGAAGGTCCTCTTTCATCTCCTGAAATTCAGAATCAGATTCAAGATTGGATTCCAATTGTTTCTGATCATCTGCACTCATCTTTTTAAGGTCAGACACCTCACCATCGCGCATATTTCCAGAAATGGAAGCCTCAGAACCATTCTCATCTTTGTAATTATATGTGAAATTAGTCTCATTATTCTTTAGAGGCGGCACATCCTTTGACTCAAGCTCATACCCTTCCTTTTCAAGCGACTCCTGCATCTCCTTGAAATCCTTATCCTCTGACAACACATTATCAAGATCCTCCTCCAATTGTTTCTGCATCTCATCAGCCTGTTTTTGAAGCCCCTCTTTCACAGACTGCATATCTTGTGATGACGACTGCCGTGACGATGACAGTTTCTGCTGTGCCTGACTCTGCTGCTGTGTTTGTTCCTGTGCCTGTTGTTCAGCTTCGGCCTTCTGTTTCTCTTGCTCATTCTTTTCAAGCATCTCTTTTAACTTATCCATCATAGATTCTTCTTCCTCAGAAGATTCCTCTTCCTGTTGCTGCTGTTCCTGCTGTTCCTCTTCAGTCTCAAACTGACAGTTCTGGATAGTCTGTGTAGATGACTTAACGACATTGCCAGGACTGCCCAAAACCTCAACGACAACCTCATTCTCACTTGTCACAACCTCAACCTGATCAGTGACAGGATTTGTATACTTAACCTCAATAACTCCAAGCGTATAATTACCCGGTGTAAAAGCCTGAATATCCATATATTCAGCAATACCTGACCCTGCCGAGATACCAGCCTGCTGGCACACAGTATCAATAGTATTTCCACCAACTGAATTTTTATCACGGACCTTAATAGAAAGCTCAACACCGAACGGATTACTTATATTTAAATATAATTTTACAGTATCACCCGAATTAACCGTAGTTGCCGGAACCATCTTTTCAATAGAAAGCGATTCAGAAGCATACCCAATTCCCGACAAAAATGATAATAAGAACGCAATACCTACAAACATTGAAACAGAAGAATATCGAACCCCCACAAGACACACCATAACCTAAATCAAGACACAACCCGATACTTAACCTGCCTAAAATAAAAATCACACAACACAAGAGCAAAACTCAAGATGATAAACCATACCATAGTACTTGTAGGCTCCTGTTTTCTCTCAATCTTTTCAGACAAGGTCTTATATATATCATTCAACGTCTCAGTATCGACCGACTTGAAATAGTCACCACCGGTAGCATCTGCAATCTGTTTAAGCGTAGTCTCATCAAATTCCGCATACTGTGGTCTACCGAACCAATCATAACCCAATATGACAGGCTCATTCGACCCCATACCCACCGTATATACCTGTATACCCTGCTCTTTAGCAAATCCGATAGCTACAGCAGGCGTTATCACAACCGCATTATTCACCCCATCACTCAAGAATATGACCACTTTTTTCTTACTAGGCACAGAAGTTACCATGTCAACCGCAAGCGCAAGCCCGTCGCCTATAGCAGTCCTACCTTGACTAATAGATACCGCATCAAGATTGGTAAGTGTCCTCTCACGCGACGGAGTCAAGAACGACTGCGTTGTAGCTCCTTCTGAAAAGATAACAATACCCGCCCGGTCATTTGCCTCAAGACTTTCAATAAATGTGCGCGCACTAACCTTTGCAGCCTCCATCCGATTAGGCAAATAATCAGTAGCAGACATAGACCCAGACACATCAAGCGCAAGCACAACATTCACGCCCTCACCTTTATGCATAAGTTCAATCTGCGGGTCGGAAAGAGCAAATATCATAGATATGAGTATCATGAATTCAACAATAAAAATTATCCTATTCCGTTTAACTGACACAGACGGTTTAACTGACCTGCGAATCAAAGACAAACTAGAGAACTTAATCGCAGACATATGCTTCTTTCTTTGCCCCGAAACATAAAGATAATATACTAAAGGTAAAAGCGCAAACAACACAAGATACTGAGGATTAAGAAAATTCATAATTTATTACCCCCTTTCTTCTTGTTCAACACTTTTTTTCGCACAGCACCACGACCATCACCTGATACATGTCGCCCAAGAACCGCATCAAAAATCTTATCAACACGATCAAGACCATCTATAGCCCTGACAAAGACCTTATCCAATATACTTATACGATAGATATGATACAAAATATTAACAGGCAATATTGCAATCAACATCTCAAAAAATCCTAATTCATCATTATAGACACCCACAACAACAAACATGAAGAACAACAAGACAACTTGCCTCAACAGATATGGAATTGCCAATAGATATTTGAAAAACCCAACATCTGATAATTTAATATCATCCAATAATGATTTCCAAGCAATAACCACAGTCGCAATAATCACCACTACAAAAAATTCAAAAGCAGACAACTGCATAACATCAATCTTTAAGTAACTCGCATACTTGAGAAATATAGTTGTTGAGAACACCATCAACGAAAATATGATAACATACAAAACACCCCTACCCAAAACCAATATCTCGCGATGCCCATCAAGACCTGACCTTTTTGAATGATACATAATCACCACAGCAGATACAAATAATATGCACAAGACATACAACCACGGAACCTGCGACAAGGGTTCAAGTAAAAGTCCACTCATGCAGATAACCTCCGTTTGGCTCGCATCTTAAGAAGTCCTGAAATCTTAGAACTACCATCATCAGTTGTAGACACAGACACATGATCAATCCGTTTTTTGCGCATAAATTTAATCAACCGTTCCCTATCCGCACGGACATTCTCCTCAAAATCAGTCCGAAATGAAGCATCAGAAGTATCGACCAGCATCTGCTCACCTGTCTCTTCATCCTCAAGCTCAATCAGGCCCACATCGGGAATGCTGACCTCGCGCGCATCATAAAGGTCAACCGCTATTACATCATTTTCTTTTGAAAGATACCCCAGCTCGCGCGAATATTCCCTGACATTATCCATAAAATCAGACATTAAAAACACGATAGACCTCTGCTTAATCACATTTGACAGAAACCCTAAAGGTGCCTTAAGTCCGGTACCGCGCGACTTAGACTCAAAAGAGACAATCTCATGAATCATCCGCATCATCTGCCTCTTACCTTTTGACGGAGGTATCCATTTCTCAACCCGGTCGGAAAAAAGTACAAGCCCGATAGAATCATTGTTTTTTATTGCACTTAACGCAACAGATGCACAGATCTTAGCGGCAGCCATCCTCTTAAACGAATCCTGTGTCCCAAAATCAAAAGACCCAGACACATCAACAACAAGATACACAGTCATGTCACGTTCCTCAACAAATTCCTTAACATGCGGATGCCCAAACCGCGCAGTCACATTCCAGTCGATAGCGCGCACGTCATCCCCCGGCACATAACCACGAATCTCACTGAATTCAAGACCGCGACCCTTAAACATAGACATGTGCGCACCGTGAACCCGACTATTTGACAATTTCCGAAACGATATACCTACATCTCTTGCCGACTTCAATACATTTTTGACTTCATCTTTCTTATCTTGCTGAAAATAATCCATATACAAATGCACCAGACCACATCATAAAAAAATCAAGGCGACTTGACTTTTGAAAGTATCATGTCAACCAAGTCATCCGTACTGACACCTTCAGCCTCAGCCTCATAAGTTAGTATTATCCTATGCCTCAACACGTCAACCGCAATATCTTTGACATCATCAGGAATAACATAACCTCGCCCTTGAAGAAGCGCATGCGCCTTTGCACCTAATGTCAACCAAATAGAAGCCCGTGGTGACGCCCCATACTCAATAAGATTATCGATATCAAGACCATACTTTTTAGGGTCACGAGTAGCAAATACGATACTCACAATGAAATCCCGGACCTTATCATCAAGATATATCTCGTGGCACAACTTCTGCATCTCAATAATTTTTGCAGGTTTTATGACTTTTGTTGCGCAAGGTACTTTCGACCCGGTCATCCGAGATATTATCTCCTTCTCTTCATCTTCTTTTGGATAGTTGACATTGACCTTGAACATGAACCTGTCCACCTGCGCTTCAGGAAGTGTATAAGTACCTTGAGTCTCAAGCGGGTTCTGTGTAGCAAGCACAAGGAAAGGTTTTGATAACTGATAGGTCTCACCGGAAATCGTCACCTGTCTTTCCTGCATAGCCTCAAGAAGCGCAGACTGCGCCTTAGGTGGTGCACGGTTAATCTCATCAGCAAGAATAAAATTAGCAAATATAGGACCTTTCTTAGTCGAGAATGTAGCATTGTTCTGGTTGTATATCTTAGTACCCACAATATCAGCAGGAAGAATATCAGGTGTAAACTGTATCCTATTAAAACTTGCATCAACCGTGTCAGAGAGTGTCTTGATCATGAGCGTCTTAGCAAGACCAGGCAGACCTTCAAGAAGAATGTGCCCGTTTGCAATAAGTGATATCATGATCCTGTCAACCACAGCAGACTGCCCGACCACAACTTGTTTTATCTGCGCAACAACCGCATCAATATCATTGGAATATTCACTTGCGCGTTTGTTCAGCGCCTTAATCTCTTTATTTTCCATAACTATAAACACCCAAATATTATACAATTTTTAAACAAAACTCTAACCTTTCAGCACACCCATAGGCCTGACCTTTGCCACAAGCTTACCGATTCCGACCGCATCACTCACCCGCACAACCTCGTCAACATCCTTGTAGACCTGTGGCGCTTCCTCAGATAACCCACGCCAACTGGCAGACCGCACAGTTATACCTTTTGCCTCAAGCTCCTGCTTTACCCTCTCGCCACGGAACTTCTTGACGGCAGCAAACCCGCTCATGACACGACCTGCACCGTGCGCAGTTGACCCGAAAGATGTCTCCATCGCCTTTTCAGTACCAGATAAGACATAAGACGATGTACCCATAGACCCCGGAAGGAGTACAGGCTGACCTACAGCCCTATATTTCTCAGGAACCTCGATCCGTCCCGGTGCAAATGACCGTGTCGCACCTTTCCTGTGCACGACCACATCCATCTTTTCACCATCGACCGTGTGTGTCTCGCGCTTTGCGATGTTATGCGCAACATCATAGACAATCTCCCTACAAAGATCATGAGCATCAACCTCAAACACTTTAGCGAAACTTTCACGGATCCAGTGTGCCATCATCTGCCTGTTGACCCATGCATAGTTAGCGGCCGCACTCATAGCACTATAATATTGCTGCCCCATATCACTTGAGAATGGCGCATTTATAAGTTCCCGGTCAGGAAGCCCGGCTATCCCATACTTTTTTTCCATACTGCGCAGGTAATCAGACGCCACCTGATGCCCCAGACCACGCGACCCAGAATGCACCATGATGACCACCTGCCCAGGTTCAGTAAGACCGTAAACTTTTGCAGTGTCAGCATCAAAAATTTCATCAACAGACTGAATCTCTAGAAAATGATTACCCGAACCAAGACTGCCTATCTGTGGCATCCCACGCTTGAAAGCATTATCAGAAACATAATTTAGATCAGCACTTTTCATGCAACCGTTCTCTTCAAGACGTTTCTCATCGCCTTTCCAACCGAAACCATTATCAATTGCCCACCTGACACCTCTGGACAAAATTTCTGAAAGTTCATCTCTTGAAAACTTGAGCTTAGCATTCTTACCGAGACCGGCAGGAACATTATTGACGATCTCATTCAAAAGATTGACTTTCCTCTTATCAAAATCCTCTTTTTTAAGATCAGTCCTTATGAGACGTACACCGCAATTGATATCATAACCGACACCACCAGGACTGATGATACCATCATCAACAGAGAATGCAGCAACACCACCGATAGAGAAACCATAACCCTGATGCGCATCAGGCATGGCATAAGAATGTTTGACAATACCGGGAAGACAGGCAACATTAGACACCTGTGAAAGTGTCTTGTCAAGTTTCATGTTCTTCATGAGCGCATCTGACGCATAGACTCTTGCAGAAACATTCATCTTACCAGTCTTAGGGATTTCCCAAATGACATCATCAATCTTTTTTACATCAACCATAAGAACCACTCATTCAACATTAAACATAATAATAACTAAATTTGTATCTTAATTTTAAATAGATTAAAGATCACCTGTCAACAACAACAGTGATATGCCACACACCATCTTTCTCTTTTATCTCCATATCATTATAGGTGACAGCCTTGACAAAACCGAGAAGATCATAATCATCAGAGATGGTATCACCCGTAAATTCGGCATCAAGACTATAACCACCATCAGTTTCAGTAATAACAATCTTAACTACCGATGCCAGTATAAAATTTTCAGAATCAAGCAGGACCAAAAGACTTTCAAGCCAGTCATAAAGCAACGACTCACAATCTTCAGCCTCAATCTTAAACGATTTCGTAATCATAGGTTTGACAGTTTCAGGTTCAACCATTACAGAAAACATAGCAAGCGCAGCATTAGAAAATGCATCACCACGAGTCTTGCCGTAAGCTGTAAACTTAGCATCTGCCGTATGCGGTAAAAAAACATATTTTTTCATATTACCCATACCTTTATTTGTAACGATAATATTAATATATAATCACTACAATTCCTCAAGATAAACATCAGAAGTATATTTCTCCAGGAGTACATCAATAAATCCACTTTTTTTCAAAATAGTCGAAAATATATCATTAATACGCATTTCAACCTTAACTGAATTTGTAGCAGCACCAGTATTGTATTTTATCTTAAAATAAGACACATCATCACATTTAAAGTCTAGACCATCCGACAATACAAAATAATAATCAACACATAAATCATTACTTTTATTATTCATAATATCAACTAAATGTCTCTCAAAAGTCTCAATAAACATATGCCAGTTCTTTTGTTCGAAATTATTTTTAACATCATCCAAAGTTATCCCAAAACCAACATGACACAAATCCTTATAATCCTCAACATCATTATAAACAAG
>DAOVVY010000046.1 GCA_030636885.1 Candidatus Nanohaloarchaea archaeon | reverse complement strand
TGATCTCTTTGTTTATTATGACAAGTGAGTTTTCAAATCTGTTTGCTTGATCTTTTTTTTCTTTGATGATTATTGTTTTTTTCTCAGTGTTCAGGTGTGTGTCGCAGGTGGGGCAGTTTGCATCTGATTTTTCAAGAGTCTTTATGGATTGCATCATGTCGTCCATTTTTGATATTGTGCCTGCTTCTTCTTTTAGGAGTGTCTCTATCTTTGTTTTTATGGTCTCAATTGTTTTTTCGGTATCTTGTAGCTTTTCAATCTCTGGACGTCTGCTCTCAAGAATTTTTAGTTTTTCATTTTCACTATGTAGATTATTTGTGTAGGTATTGATCTTTTCGTCAAGTATGGTTATCTCTTTCTCAAGGGATTTCTGTTTCAGTAGTGCTGTGTTGAGCCGTTCTGTCTGTGTGTCTATAAATTCGGGTGTATATGATTGCACATCATTCACGTTTGTGTAATTTGCCAGTTCTTTCGTTATATGGTCTATCCGAGAATTTACTGCTATGTCTCTGTTTTTCTGTTCGTCATATATCTTCTTTTTCTTTTGAAGGATTTCAGTCTCTTTCTTGAGTACGTCTCTTTTTTCCTTTATTTCATCAAGGCGTCTGCTAAAAGTTTCAATCTGCAATGCGACATTATCAATTTCTGATTTTAGGGTTGTCAGATCTTTTGACTGTATTATGTCTCTCAATGATGCTGTATGGCTCTCAAGTTCTTTTGCACTTTTGGATATGCGGTTCTTGAGAGTTACTATGTTTGATCTTGCGGTCTCGAAACGGTCTATCTTCAGGAGTTCATCAATCTTTCTCATCCTCTGGCCGCGTGGGATCTGGAGGAATTGGTCAAGCTTGTTCTGTTCACAGTAGACAACTTGCGCAAATGTGCTGTAGTCAATGCCTAATATGTTTTCGATCCGTTCTGTTACTCTCTGGCTTGCGGGTGATTCAATCAGGAGACCGTCGCATCTCAGTTCTGATGTTGATGATTTTTTCCGTTCAATCTTTCTTTTTATCTCATATATTTTGTCATCTTTCTCAAATTCAAGTGTCACTTGGGCATTATCGTGTCTTGTAAATATATCTGTGATTACATTCTCAAGTTTTATCCGTCTCTGTTGCGCTGCGGGGAATGTGCCGAAGAATGCGAAGGATATGGCGTCAAGGACTGATGATTTTCCAGAACCCATGACCCCTAATAGTGCATTTATGCCTTCAGGGAACTCAAAAGATGAGTCTATGTGTGTCTGCCAGTTCTTGAGTGTGATATTTTTTATCATATATTGATCATCTATCATTTTCATCTGTTATATCTTTTAGGAGTTCAATCTCTGCAGCTTCAATATTGCCTGCTGCAAGCAGGTCAAATATGTGCGTGTAATCAAAGGTGATCTTTTCCTTGTCTGCATAGTCTTTCATGATTTTCAATCCCATGCTGTCGATAGACATTGTGTTTTTTATGAGTTGGGCGACAAGTTCTTTGTTTTTTGCCTGCTTTTCGCTGTTAAGGTTATTCTTTATGGAAAGCATGAAGTGTTTTTCATAATTTTTCATTATGTCTGAAAAATCTATCCTGTGGTTGTTGCCTTGAATTGTTCCTAGTACTTTTATCCGTAGGAGTGGTTTTTTTGTGAACTCTTCTTTTTCAAGCTCTGAGAGATATTCAATGATCTTGCATTTTATTGTCTTTATGTCTTCATTGTCACATCTTATCTCATTGTATATGACTTTTCTTTGTGTCTTGAGCGGTAAGAATTCTGTTGTCTTTGTAATTGTGTCATAGATTGTCACTCCTTTATCTTTTTCAGCCTCGTTCTTTCTGATCTGTGTCGTTATCGTGCTTCCTGGCAGAAGAAATAGTGTCTCTTTTTTAGGTCCTATGTGGCATTGGTTGCGCCAGTGGATGTGGCCGTTTATTATGAGGTCGAAACCTGTTGGCAATTGTTCAAGTTCAAGTCCTGGACTTTTCTCGTCTGTGTAGACGTATTCGCCGACTGACTGGTGCATCAGAAATATGTTGGTTGCGTCTTTTTCAGGTTGAGGGTCAATCTTTTCAAATACATCTTTTGCAAATGTTTCAGGTACTCCTGATATTCCTGTTACTGCAACTGTTTCATTGCCTTTTTTGTATATTGCCGTCTCGCCGTGAAGGTTTATCAGGTATCCTGTCTCATCCATGAGTTCCACTGGGTTGGTCACATCTTTCCCGCGTCTTTCATGGGTGCCTGCAATTGCTATCACTGGTATTCCTGTCTTGTTGAGTGGGTGTATCTTGTAATCATCTTTTCCTTTCATTTCAATGAATTCAGTTTTGCATGAGGATTCTTTTGCCTTGAAAAAAATGTTCAGTGCTTTTGCTAAGACGTCTTGTTTCGGCACTCTTGAATCGAATATGTCTCCGGGCACTATTATCAGGTCGCAGTCTTCAGAGAGCTTGAATGCTTCTTCTGCATGGTCGTAACTGTCGTTCTCTATTTCTTTGCCTGTGCCGAAACCGAAATGTGTATCTGAGAATATAGCAATCTTGATCAGTATCACCTATAGTTTTTATTATTTTGGCAGATTTAAAAGTTTATTTGGATTTCTTGGTTTTTGGGTTTTCACTGTTTGATGATTAAAGTTTTGTTTTAAGTATGCGTTTTTGACCGAAATATTAATAAAGAGTGTCGTTTTGTCGTGTTTTTTTTGAAATCGTGTATTGTTTATGCAAAATGAGATGTGTTTGTTTGGGTTAGGTTTATAAGCAATCTAAACCCAATATATTTTGAAGAACTGGGCAGTGGGTGCCAAAGAAATCCAGGGAATAAAATCTCTTTTCATAGTCATGCGATATGTATCTTATGGTACTCAATCAAAGTGGTATGTCTATGTTCTTCATTATTGGTCGGGTGAAGGATTAAACTCCTATGGAAGTATTCCTGTATTGTTTTCGCAATCCTCACCTAATCCAGGTCTTTTTTTCTTTTTTTGTCATAGTCTTTCAGGAATTTAATTTCTTTTTCTAGCTCTTCAGTAATTCTTTGATTGTCAATGTTTTCTCGTATTGCTGATTTTAGGTCTTTGATTGTCTTTTTGATGTCAAGGCCTTTGTTCTCTTTTATCTTGAATATGTTTCGTTTTATCTCTTTCAGTTTTCTCTGTGTCTTCATGTCCTCAATCTTTCTGTAGTCATTGCCTCTTTTCATGTCAGTGTAATCTTTTGATTTCTGTTCAAAGGCGGTCTTTGCGCCAAGGTAGAACAATTGTTGCGCAATCTCTTCTTTTGTCATCTTGCCTGTGTCTTCTTTTGTTTTGTATGTGTCCCATATATCTAGGAATGTCTCTTTGGTGAGGCTTTTTGCTAGAAGATTGCTCCGTTCTGATTCTTTTTTTAGTCTGGGTGAGATGGTTATAGTTTTTTGTTTTGGTTGTTCTTTATCTTCTTCTTTATCGGTTTTATTTCCTGTTTCTTCTATTTCCATGAAAAATAATTAGGGTTGCATATTATAAAAGGTTTTTCGTATATTGAGAAACAGAATTTAAAATAAAAGTTCAATTGAAGACTTTCTGTACATTCCTGAAATTCATCTTCACGAACATTTTGGGTTCCAGACCTTTTTCTTTTAATGTCTTAAGCGCGTCTTTGACGTGGGTGCTGCCTTTCGGTACCTTGAAGCCTGCTTGTTCTGTTAATCTGTCAATCTGTTCAAGACCTCGCTCTCTTGCAAGGATTGATGCGGCTGCGACCTCTGTGTAATTTGATTCTGCTTTCGTCTCGGTCTTTGCGTTCTTTAGATTGATCCTTGCGCCAGGATATTGGTCAATCATTATCAGGTCTGCGTTGCCTAAAGTTTTTAGGGCGCGTGTGTGCATTGCGTTTAAAAGTTGTGTGGTGTTGCCTGTGTGCTGGTTGTATGTTTCTGCTGTCTTTTCATAGATGCAGTAGTTATCTTTTCCGAGAATATCTTTGATATTTTTTGCAAGTGTGATTATGTCTTTGTCTGTGATCTTTTTTGAGTCTTTTACGCCGATGTCTTCAAGTTTTTGTCTTGTGTCTTTATCGGCCTTGACTGCCGCAACTACCATGCCACCGAAAGTGTCTCCTTTGAGTGTCTCATCGGAGCCTATTATTGTCTTGCCGTCTTTTGCGTTTTTGTCCTTTTGTTCCTGTTCTTTCGCTTTTCCGCCGATGAAGTCTGCGATGAATTGTGCGTATTTCTCTTTGCCCTGGACTACGGTCTTTCCTGAGGTGTATTGGATAATCAGGACATCTTCGTTCTTTAGGCGTCTTGTCTCATATTGGTTTGTTGTTGGGATGGTCTTGAATTCCCCGACAAGCAACTTTTCAATCTTTTTGTCGTCTGCTCCTGTCAGGGAAATCCATACATTTGCCATCATTTATCGCGTATCCTTGTATTTTTTAAAGATTAATCTATAGTGAGGAGAGTATTTCATCGATCTTTTCTTTCAGAAGACTTTCCGGTAGCGCTCCTACAATTCTTCCGACTTCAGCTCCCTTGTTGAAGACAATCATTGAAGGGATTCCCTGTACGGAATGTTTCGCGGATACATCTTGGTTCTCGTCAACGTTCAGTTTTCCGAATGTCATCTTACTCTCGTATTCTCCTGACAGTTTCTCGAAGGTGGGTCCTAGGATTCTGCATGGTCCGCACCATTCTGCCCAGAAGTCTATTATGACTGGTTTTTCGCTGTTTGTTACTTCGTTTTCGAAGTTATCGCTGTTTATTTTTAGTAATGCCATATTTTTCACCTTTTATTGTTTTTGTATTATTTTTTTATTTATTTTCTCTTATGAATTTGAATGCAGAATCAGCTGCAACAGATCCTTCTGATGCTGCGGTTATTACTTGCCTGAAATAGTTTGAGTTTGTCGTTATGTCTCCTGCGGCAAATATGCCTGGTGTGTTTGTATTCTGTGCGGGGTCGACATTTATGTATCCTTTATCATCAAGAGTTATTCCTAACTCTTGTGCAAGGACTGTTGTCGGTGTCGATCCGACTTCTATGAATACACCATCTAGCTTGATTTCTGTTTCTTGGTTTGTTTTTATATTTCTAGTTTTGAGTGAAGTGACTGTAATCTCTCCTGATATGCCTGTGGGTACTGTATCAAGTACCAGTTCGACATTTTTTGCATCTTTTATGTTTTTCAGCTTTATAGGTTCTCCTCTGAAACCTTGTCTTCTGTGGATCAGGTATATCTTTTTTGCGATTCCTGCAAGGTACAAGGTCGCTGAAAGTGCTGCGTCACCACCGCCTACAATGGCTATTGTCTTGTCGCGGAAGAATGCACCGTCACAGGTTGCGCAATAGGATACGCCTTTACCTAAATATTCTACTTCACCTGGGATGTTCAGTTTTCGGGTTGTTGTCCCGAGTGCGAGTATTATTGTTCTTGTCTCATATTCGTTATCGCTTGTGGTTATTTTGAATGTCTGTTTTTTTTTGTCTTTTTCAAATTTTTGTGCTCTCGTGTATATTATTTCAACATTCTGTGATTTTGCGTGCTCTTCAAACTTTTGCATAAGTTCAAAGCCTGATATTGATGGGAAACCTGGATAGTTCTCTATAAGGTGCGCGTCTGAGGCCTGGCCACCTAACTTTTCGCCTAGGACTATTGTTTTCAGGTTTGAACGCGCAGCAAAGATTGCCGCGGATAGGCCTGCAGGACCGTTTCCGATTATTATCGTGTCATATATCATTCTTTTCAACTTCTTTTGGTCTTTTTTGTGTTTGTGTAAGTTTATGTATATTTCTTGCATAAACTATATAAATGTTTGCATACTATCATTATCTATGGAAGACTTAAATCCTTTAGATGCAAAGACTTGCGATATTCCTGAAGTACGTGAGTTACTGTCAATGTTCTATCGTATTTCTGTGTCAGATATTGATGTATTGTTTTCTTTCTGTGGGGTGTCTGGTGCGCGTGTTGAAGTTATTTCTGAAAAGATGGGCAAAGACAAGTCAACTGTTCAACGGTGCATAAACAAGCTCTATTCCTCTGGCCTTCTTAAGAGGGAGAGTAAGTGTTGCGTTGAGGGGAAGAAAGGTAGGTATTTTATCTATTCTGCTGTCTCTAAAAATGAGTTGAAAGATATGTTGTTACTGCACTTGAATAACTGGCATTCATTGCGTTCTGATGTTATTGGTTCTTTGGATTAAAAATTTTAAAGAGATATAAAGTTTTACACTTTATAGTTTGTATTGTCTTTTGTTTTTTAGTTTAAATTATATTGGAGTTTTGATTTGGATGGGAAATAATACTAATAATACTGGACTGGTTCCAAATACTAAAATGGATCCTGTTGCATATGTGGGTGTAGATGTATTGCCAGAAGATATGTCTTTTAAATCTAAAATAAAAGCATTTTCAAATCCTTTTTCGGATTCAGATTGTCCTATTGGTGCAGTAAATCCTGATTTAGATTCAGAACATAATATAAATGGTTCTAATCTTGTAGATTATGTTCTTATGGAATTAGAAACTAAACATTCATTATATAGGGATTATATGGAAAGTGGATATTTGGGTTATGGGGATTTGGAGTCGTTTGAAGATAATACATTAAAAATGGCTGAAGCGATTCTTAATCAATATCCTGATTTTAATAAACTTGATGTTGTAGAGCTTATTGCACAAACATATAATGTTTTTGCTGAGCATCAGGGGTATAAACTTATTTCAGATTTATGATTAAGTTAAATCTTTTTAATTTAATCTTTTACTT
>DAOVVY010000086.1 GCA_030636885.1 Candidatus Nanohaloarchaea archaeon | reverse complement strand
TAGAAGACACCTGCCCGAGACCAAAATCAATAAAATATACTTTATCAGAAGACAGTATCATGTTTGACGTTGTAAGATCACCGTGTATGATTGATGAATTATGAAGTTTAGCAATAGACGACCCGATAGAAGTACATATCTTCTTCATATTACTTTTATCAAGAATATCTTTGACACAGGAACCGGAAACGAAATCCATCTGTATAGAGAAATCTCGCGTACCCAGGACATTAGGCACCATGACGCCTGCAACCTTCGCCCTTTCAAGAAGCTTCGCCTCTTTCTTGGTGCGCGCCTTCCTTATCTTGACATCTAGCACTTTTTCACGGTAACCCTTAGGTATCCTGTCTTTAGTGACGATACCATCACCTAATGATATCTTAGCCTCTGCGCCCAGATTGATAAGTTTCAAGATATTCACCAGATATACAAATGTTTTACCTTGATATTTTTATATGCTTTTAAAAAAACAGAAAATCATTCCCTGTCATGCGTCGGATGTGCTTGACCTCTCATCTTCCTCTTCTTCAGGCTCTCCATGTGGCTGACCTTCTCTTCCAGGAACCTATCAAAATCAAAACCATAGTTCTCGATCAATGTGGTTGTGTGCTGCCCGCCTAAAAAGTGCGGCATGATCACGTAGGTTGCACCATTGTTGTACAGCTCCATAGACTTGTCAATGTCTGTGGATACGACGATCATGATCGCTTTATCGTTGTGTTCCTTGACCCGGTTGATCAACAGGAGATTCGTATCAAAGTCAGGTATTGTCGATATTACCATCTTGACTTTTAAGAAATTTAGTTCGTTCAAGAATTCAGAATCACTGCCATCACCATACCGGCAGTCAACCCCTTCTTTTGCAAGATGCAGTATCGTTTCAGGATCATAATCTACGACCAAAAACTTATTTTTTGTCTTCTTGAGGAATCTAAGAAGGTCATAGCCGATACGGTTATATCCGAAAAGGATTATGTCATAGTCCTCAGCGTCATGATATTTATGTTCATCCACCTTCTTGCCCCTTCTTTCAAATATTTTCAGATACTTTGATATGTGCGAATATATCTGATTAGAGTAAAGCATCATATATGTGGACCCTGCAATGGTTATCAGCCCGACAGAAGTCACAAGAGCCAGTATCTCAGTCGTGAGATGCCCAGACTTGACACCGAGAGCAATAAGTATTATAGAGAATTCACTTATCTGCGCCACTGTCAGTCCGGCAAAAAAGCTGTTTCTTCTGGTATATCCGAGCATACCCATAAGGACCATCACAATCAAAGGATTCCCGACCAGAATGAACAATGAAAGCACGATTATGGGAACTATGTAAAGCGTCACATCTGCAAAGATCATCTGTGACCCCAACAGCACGAAAAACAATACAATGAAAAAATCACGGAATGACTTCATCCTACAGCTGATCTCATACCTGTAAGGCGATATGGACAACGTGAAACCCGCAAGTAATGCTCCAATCTCCATTGAAAAATTCAGATGATAAAAAAGAGCAGCCAATACCAGACACCAGCTCATCGAGAACAATAATAGATATTCCTGCGACTTTGCAATGATTTTTATTATGCCCGGCAACACATAAACCCCTATAAGGTATAGTATCACTAAAAGACCTACCCCTTTAAGCATTGTTCCAAAAAGGATATCATTAAGATTGAATCCGTTTGATAATGAGGATACGAACATCAGGATAAATATTACGATCAGATCCTGCACTATCAGGAAACCTATAGCTATCCGTCCGTACAATGTTTTCATATCACCTTTATCCGACAGAAGTTTCATGATGATTATCGTACTGCTGAATGTCAGGGCGACTGCAATATACAATGATGTCACTGTGGAAAAACCGAACATCGTACATATTAAAAAACCTATAAGTGTCGTGAACATTACCTGACCGACACCGGTGATTAAAGAGACTTTACCTACATCCTTTATCACTTTCGGACTCAGACCAAGACCTACAATAAAAAGAAGTAGTGCGATACCGATATGTGAAAGTATGGATATTGTTTCAGTTGAATTGACTATGTCTAGAAAATACGGTCCTACAAGGATACCTGCAACAATATAGCCTATTATCAGAGGCTGTCTTAACAATCTCATAAACCCAGAGATCAAAGCAGTAATTCCTATGATTATGCTCAGTTCTAAAAATATATCCATTTAATTTTCACCATGTTCGATTCTAATGATTCTGCAATAGATCAAGTATGCTGCTAGGAGTTACAACCCCCAGAACTCTCTCATTTTTGTCTACAACAGGGATGTACTCAAACCCTTCTTCATATACCAACTCTATTGCCTTGTTTATGGGCGTATCCAATCTGATGGTAGCATTATGCTTGTTTATCAACTCTTCAGCGCACTTATAGAAAAATTCTCTTTTGTAACCTATGTTCAATCTCTTTGTAAGTTCTTCAGATTTCACTTGATGCAGAAATAATCTGATCAGGTCATCGTTGCTTATCTCGCCGACAAATCTTTTGTCTTTTGTAACGACAATACAGACATTCGTATCCTCTCGCTTAAGTTTTTTTATTATCTTGTCCACATCATCATCCGAATAGACAACTGCAGCTTTGATCATGGCATCTTTTACGGTCAGCTTACTCATATTTTTAATTTCAGAGATAACCATTGATTCTTCTTCTCTTGATCTTTTGACCCTATCTATTATCTTGATCTGCTTTATGGTGTCAGTAAATATGCTTCTGTTCATATGTATCTCCCTAGATATTAAAATCTATAGAAACGGGCATATTTAAACTAAGAATATAAAATCAGAAAAGATGAAGTAAAAAGAAGGTAAACTTACTTGATGATTGAATCGCCCAACGCAGTAAGTATGATATATTTATGGTTACCGCGTATCTCAAAATCAATGTAATGTAAAGCGATCAGGTGATTCAATCTTTTCTTGACTGTAGGTTTTGTAATCTTTAATCTGGCCATCAGGTTTGTCTGATTTATCAGTACACCTTTGATCTCTGCCTCTTTGATCACCTTTAATATATCCATCAATTCTTCAGGTATCAATCTGTTTATTTTCTGTCTGTAGAACCGAGAGAATAAATTGGATATTATGATGAACAATATTATGAAGAGTGATAACTGCAACATTGAATGAAGCACAGATGACCCTTTCAACATGTAATCCAAGAATTCATCAAAGATTTCAGTTATGATAAAGATAACAAAGACCAGATACAATAACCCGCGATCAGAATAATTCTTGAATTTGATCCATATCACCCCTTGATATTTCCTATTATATATTGCTCATCTTTTCTTTATATTATCAATCATTTGATTATACTGAACTTAAATATTCAGGATTAAATATAGATTTTAGATACTATCCCCCATCAATCCCTTAGAACAATTTATATTATTTGTAACCCATATTAACTATATGCCATATAAGATATTAAAACCATTCATATCATCCATATTAATCATCAGTATACTTTTTATAAGCGGTTGTACCCAACAGGATACCCAAGAAGAAAACGATGTCAGCCCAGCAACATCTCCGCAAAAAGAAAGTGTTTCCATCAAGAATTTTGCCTTTGATCCACCAACGATCACCATAAAGACAGGGACGACAGTAACCTGGACCAATGACGATTCTGTATCGCATACAGTCACATCTGATGGAAATTTTGATTCCGGAACCCTAGACAGAGGTGAAACCTTCAGCCATACGTTTGATGAAGAAGGGACTTTCAGTTACATCTGCACCATACATCCACGTATGACCGGTAAAATAATAGTTAAGGACTAAGATATGCTAGAAGATGTAACTTACTACCTGATTTTTGGAAAGCCGCTGATAATGTATTTAGGTCTCATGACCTTGCTTTCTTTTTCATTCACGGCATCGATCGCTATCATGGATAAGAGAGACATAAAAATTATCCCGTTCAGATATCACCCAAAAAT
>DAOVVY010000112.1 GCA_030636885.1 Candidatus Nanohaloarchaea archaeon | reverse complement strand
TGCTTGAGAACTGCAGGTTGATCGGCGAATTATAATTGTACTGCAATGCCCAGAGTCCCACATTCCATTGCTGCGGTGTCTTCAGGATCTCATAGTTTATATCGACTGTACTGTTGCTATCTGCATCCATATCAATCTTGACACGATACCGCGAATTTCTGTATGATTCTTCCTGTGTTATAATGTCAACTTCCTCACCATCCACAAGAACTTCAATCGTCTCAGGTATGAATGCCATATAGATCTCGATGTACCCTTCAACACTCTCATTACCCGAATTGGTTATATCGATCGAATACTCGCTTGTCTCCATATTTGTATCATCGATCTCGACAGCAAAACTGATATCTGCATCAATCCGTGCATTCTCATCATCAATGCTGATTGGCATAACCATGTCTTCAATAATCTCAACCTGTGCATACGCAGGTGACACCATAAACACAAACAGCACCATTAAAGCAATAATATTATAATTGTCCATATCACATCACCAACAGCACAAATTGCAGTATTATGTTTATCACGACAATTATCATGACTGCAATCGCCTTATCATATATCTTTTTATCGATCTCAAATTTGTTAGTCTTTAGGTATCTTATTATTGCCGAACCAATCTCGATTCCGATTGACGCCGCAAGTACGACTGCAATCACATATGTTGTAAGTAAGAATATGGTCTTGAGTGCAACTATGAGTCCTGCAAATTCCAACACTTCAGCAATTGATGCCCCTGCCGAGAGTCCGACAAGGAATGTAAATATCACAGTCGGAATGCCTAAAAGCACACCGGTACCCACAAGCAGCACGGCCGATATCACATTGTTTCTCATCACATAAAGAAGATCGATCGGTGACTCAGATATCCTGTCATAACTGATGGTTGCGTCCATACTCCTACTTTCCAGAGCGACCCCTCCCATATAATACGGGAACGCTTCCTGGTGTATCGGATAGATGACACCTATCTCTCCAAGAATTGGACTTTTGGTGAAATCAAAAACGCGCATGGAATACCCTAAAAAGAATGCAAATAGCAATATGATCAAGGCAATTTTCAGATACTTGTCCTCCTTGACACTATCTGTAACATTTTTAATCATGGTCTTGATTTTTGATTTTAACATCATATTAATAATTGGTTTTTAAAGAATATATATGTGTATAATTAGACACATGGTGCCTAACTCTCCCCATATCACCAAAACAAAAAGATATAAATATGATTTATAAATATTGGACTATGGACCTAAAAGAAGCATACTCAATATTGATATCTGACCTGGTAAAGACTGGTTATCTGAAATCAGATAGTATCAAATCTGCATTATTCAAAGTCCCTCGCTGGGAATTCTTGCCGGATGAACTGAAACAGTTCTCGACGATGGATGAACCTATACCGATTGGTTATGGCCAGACGATGTCAGCCCCGCACATGGTCGCCCTCATGCTTGAGCTTCTTGACATAAGAGAAGGTCAGAACATCTTGGAGATCGGCACGGGTTCGGGGTGGAATGCAGCACTGATGGCTGAGCTCGTTGGTCCTAAAGGATCAGTGACGACAATAGAATACGTAAAAGAGCTCCATGACAGCGCAATAACACATCTTGATGAATATTTCAACGTGGAATGCATCAAAGGCGACGGCAAGAAAGGATATGAACAGAACGCGCCCTATGACAGGATAATCGTCACCTGCGCAGCAAAAGAGATCCCGGAATCACTGAACTCCCAACTCAAAGACGGCGGAATAATAGTCATACCCTTGGGTTCTCAACTCATGCAAGAGCTTGTCAAGGGCACAAAGAGCGGGAAATGGATCGAGCAGGAGAACCACGGCGCATGCCGGTTTGTACCATTTGTTTAATCTAATTTTGTAATTGCGACAGAAAGTGCAGCAGAAATATTATCTGCACTCTTTTTAGGCATAAGTATCTGTACATGTTTACCCAGTTCATGTTCTGGCGTAATCTTTATTCTACCTTTAGAAACATTCTCAATAAGATATTCAGCCATAAGTCGTATCTCTTCACACTCTTTAAGTGCATGCACATAAAGTTTACCTGCCTTAAATCGAGTAGGTGTAAGGTATTTTTTGACTTCGGGACTATTAAAGAATTCTTGCGAATCAGAACTTAAAGTAGTCGAATATATAGAATCAATAACTTTCTCAGTAAGCATCCAATCTTCATCTTGAATCTGTTCCTGTACTTCCTGAAATTTCAATGCCTTATCAACTTTTTCAGCAAGACCGATTATCTGTTTATATTTTCCTGGGCTATCTGATAAATATCTTAAAAATCCCTGTCTTGTCTTGAGCAATAATTCTGTATTTTTTTCAGTATCTGGATTGCTGTAATGTTTGGCAAGCAGACCACAATCATATCTGTCATCTACTGGAATGTCTGCATGGAACATTGCCTGTTTTATTGGTGTGCTTTCACGGAAATATTTAAGAATTGATGTTTCAAGATCATTTACATCATAAGGCACTTTGCCCTTGATTCGTGGCAGTAATCTTTCAAGCGCCTTATTATATAGTTCTTGTTGATATCGGATTTCACTATATGAACTTTTGGTTTCCTTAAGTATATGCAACCGTTCCCTGAGTCTTTTTTCGCGATTTGAAAATTGTGTATCTATAATATAATTATCAATAATATCATCAGATACCAATTCCGAAAGAGCTTTATCATAACCTTCAAGTTTTTTGTTCAGAATTAATTTTGAAACATTAATGACAATGGATGAAAAAATCTCATTTTCACCAAGATCATCTAAATTGTCATATATGTTCTGTCTTGCAATCCCATAAAGTTCAAATATCTGTTCATCCTCAAGATGACTATATATTTTAGATACAAGTCCTATGAATCTTTCTTTTCCATCTCCAAGAGACAATACTTGATTATAGAAATCTTTATGGTCTGCAAACAAACTCATATAATCACAAAAATGAATGTAAATCTGATTTATTTGACAATTATATAAGTATTTCTGTCATAAAAAACACAAATAGTGCCTAACTCCTAAATATTATTATTTCCAAGAAAACAGACTTTTCTGCTGATTCCGTCTTTTTATCTCATCCAACTTCTTAAGGCTGTTCGCAATCCTCTCCGAAGAGAACTCAAATTCTTCGATCAATACCTTCCACAGATTAAAGGAAGTGGTGATAACACCATCAAAGCCTATCGGGATGCCTTCACTCTTTTC
>DAOVVY010000127.1 GCA_030636885.1 Candidatus Nanohaloarchaea archaeon | reverse complement strand
ATGCATCCGCTTTAGGTTATACAAATCCTGAAATATTTATTTTCATAAGAGAAACATTAACTTCTTTACTGGACAACAGATCCGCCGACGAACTCACAGCTCTTACACTTAAATGCGGTGAAGTGGGTGTCGCTACAATGGCACTTCTTGACAAGGCCAATACAGAACAATACGGCAACCCTGAACCGACTGAAGTAAACCTTGGTGTTGGAGACAATCCAGCAATATTGATCAGTGGCCACGACCTGAAAGATCTGGAAGAACTTTTAGAGCAGACCAAAGACACAGGAATTGATGTCTATACACATTGTGAGATGTTACCTGCAAATTCATATCCTCAATTTAAGAAATACAAAAACCTCAAGGGGAACTACGGCGGTGCCTGGTGGAACCAGAAAAATGATTTTGAAAGTTTCAACGGTCCGATATTGATGACCACCAACTGCCTGATACCTCCAAAAGATACATACAAAGAGAGACTGTACACGACAGGCATTGTGGGTTTTGATGGTGTAACGCACATAGCAGACAGAAAAACTGGCGCAACAAAAGACTTCTCAAAAATCATAACTCAAGCAAAAACTTGCAGTCCTCCAGAACAGATTGAGACCGGTACTGTAATGGGTGGTTTTGCGCACACGGCCGTATTATCTTTAGCCGACAAGGTTATTGATGCGGTAAAGGCAGGCAAGATAAAAAGATTTGTAGTGATGGCAGGTTGTGACGGCAGGCAGGCAGATAGAACTTATTATACCGAATTTGCAGAAGCGCTACCAAAAGATACAGTCATATTGACAGCCGGTTGCGCCAAATATAGATACAATAAATTGGACTTGGGCGCAATTGACGGCATCCCGCGCGTTCTTGATGCCGGGCAGTGCAATGACAGTTATAGTCTTGTTGTAATTGCGCAAAAGCTCGCCGAAGCATTTGAATTGGATGATATAAACGACCTACCGATTTCATACAATATATCTTGGTATGAACAAAAAGCAGTCCTTGTACTATTGGCATTATTGCATTTGGGTGTAAAAAAGATTCATCTGGGACCAAAACTGCCCGCCTTTGTCTCGCCTGGCGTTCTGAAAGTCCTTGTCGATAATTTCGAAGTTGCAGGGATTGGCGCAGTCAAAGACGATATCAAATTGTTGGTGTCTTAGAGTTTTTAGTTGAAGCAATTGTGGTGTACTGATGGGGGTTGGTTGGTGCGCTTACATTTTATTTTTTTCTATAAATAGAATTTATTCAATAATTCCTTAAGGATAAGAACTTTCCATCGTTTTTTTAAGAAAACTTAAACTCAATTGAACATAACTAATGTGTTTTTGAGAAGTTCGTGTACTTATGTTGATTATTAGCAAGAATTTGAACGAAACAAATTGTATCTTAAAAGAACTTCTTATACTCACACTAACCAATATTATCAAGGCAAAGAAGGTAATTTTTTGGCATAATATTATAAGCTATAAAAATAACAATTATTTATGATCTCTTTAATTATTATTTCATACTTATTTATGTTCTCTGTTATTATTATTCTTTGGATGGCTGTTTTCAGTTATTCATCTAAACTATCTAAGGCTGTTGAGACTAATAAAAAAACTGCAAAAATATATGGTAATAATATTAGTATTGGTATCGTGTCGGGTGTAATAGTGGTAATTGCGGATAAAGTAATAACTATGTTTTTTTTAAATTTACCTAAACTAAATTTTAATAGTTATTTTGATTTTTTTGTTTCAGTTTTAAATGCATTGATTTCAATAGGTTTGACGTCTGGGATTATGCTATTTTCTATATTTTTCTTAGTTTATCAAGGGTTTAAACCGAGATTAAACAAAAGTAAAAAACCAGACAATTATTGAATCTAATTACAAAGTATAAATGATTTAGAGTCTCTATTTCAGTTTTAATCCTCAAAACATACAAGATATAATCAACAAACCCACTATATTTGCCCTGTTATTATCAACTCTAAACCTCACACAAGTTCTGTTTCAATTCATTCCACATATTTTACAAAAGTCTTACCTGTCCACAGAGTGCATTCCTTATCAATTGAATTTGGAGTATATTCAGCATAATCATAGACTGCTATACTACGGACAAGCCAACCTGCATTCTTACATTCCTCAAAGTTAGTTACTTTCGCGCTTTCATTTATTACAATTAACGACGACACAGCTAAAAGCAGAATGAGCGCCACAGTCAATATTTTAACTGAAGAACTATGTTTACTCATAGTCTGTGCAAATTTTGTTTTAATATTCATAATCTGTCATCTCTTATACCTTATGATATTATGTTACTTTCATCATCATATTAAGCTTTCGTTTTCGCTCGGTAAGCGCCGAGTAATCTATATATAACGGCGAAAACTAATGGATTGCATGGATCTGGACTTACAGGTGTTCAAGGCACTTTCTGCAAAAACGCGCATAAAACTGCTTAAACGTTTGTCAAGCCGGAATAAGATGCCTTCAGAATTGCAGAAAGAGCTGAAACTTTCGTCATCAACCATTATCGAACACTTGAAAATCCTTAATGATGCAGGTTTGATAAGGCGGATAGAAACAGATCATAAATGGGTGTACTATGCGCTTACGGAAAAAGGCGAGAATATTGTTGGATCCAATAACACACAGATTAAATTTATCCTGACATTTATAACTGGTGTGGTAATGACTGCATATAGTGCTTTTACGCTATACGCAAGAACAACATATGTGGTATTTGACAGTGCCATCATTGATGAAAATATCTCCAGCATAATACAAGGGTCAGTAAGTTCAGAAATAGCAAATCAAACAGTTCCCGTTGACTGGGTTCCGCTATTGATCTTGGCAATAGGTTTAATTCT
>DAOVVY010000056.1 GCA_030636885.1 Candidatus Nanohaloarchaea archaeon | reverse complement strand
CCCTTGCGCATAAAATTCCTAAAAGACAGATCAACAAAAAAATCATCATATGACAATCCAGTATTTAAAAAATTAGAATTTGCATTTTTCATCTCAAAGACATTAGAGTCCCAGAAATCCCAATACGTTTCAATACGTTTCCGATTATCCTCAGTTATATTAGATTGTATCTTTTGCGCAATTTCTTCAATAGCATTTTTCTCTTCAAGGTCCAAAGAAGATGCCCCAGGCACAGTTTTACTACCCACCCCATCATAATTATCATCAATTGCAGGTCCAACAACATCCCTACCAAAAAGCTTAAAAAGTCTATTAAAAACAGGTTTTGACCCCATATAAACAAATACTTTAGTTAAAACTGCATATATAGTTTACCCGAATATGTGACAAAAATTAATTATTTTTGTTCCTGATTTTTTTCCAGAAGAAGTTCAATTATAACCGACAATTTATTACTTATCTCACAAAGACGTTCATCAGTCCGATTTGTTGTATCAACCTCTGTACCTTTCTGAAATTCAACAGGATACTCAGTTTTTATCTCTTCAGGCACAGAATCACTATTTTTCTCAATAACCTTTTTATCAATAGAAGTTATGTTCTTAAAATTACCAGACACAGAATGAGAATACTCAACAGTATCTCCCACACAGATATTTTCAATATATGAGGGTTCCCACAACGAAAAACTATTCCCAGAAATACCGATTATAAAATAAGGTTTGCCATTCCTACTTTTTTTAGGTTCACTTATATTTTCAACAATACCTTCATCCATAACATTAAAGAACTTTTAAGAATTTATAAATCTATCTTAATTTACGCAACTACTTCAAAAACCAAGTAACAAATCTATCACTTATCGAAAGACCTGACAGACTGTATTTAATCTTCAGATCACCAGAATTTAAAGGTATTTCAAAGACAACACGACCGCGCATGAGAGCATCAGTGTATATTCTCTTAGATTTAGGCAACACATCATATCCTTCATAAGTGATAGGTTCAAATGTATAGACCCCACCAGATATCAAAGTGATCTTACTAGAACCCGCATATACTGAAACTGTACCTTTATTGGTCACAGAAAAATCAGCGATAAGAAACTGTTTACCTGCCCTTGCAGTATCTGTAAGGTTCTTACCATCTTCATCTTCCTGGTAAATATAACTTGTAGTTAATTCATAAGAATCAAGGGTCACATCGATTGCATCCGTTTCAACAGCAACACCGACTTCAGAAACTATTTCTCCAGCCTCAGGTATATAAGATGTATCCAGTTCTGAATCGGGATCAGAAACCTCAGAATCAACTATAGAATCAAGCTCATCTAAAGTAGTGTCCTCAGTAGCAGAATCATCTAACAGACTATCATTTTCATCAACCGCAGGAATATCAGAGGTCACATCAGCATTATCAATGACATCATCTTGTTTTTCAGAATCAGAATCATTGGATAACATACCGACAATACCTATAGAGACTATAACAAGAGCAACGAAAACAATTGCATAAACAATAGATTTCTTATCTATTGAAAACGTAATCTTTTCAGAAGACTGATTTTTCATAGATTGATTTGTAGTAGTATTCTGTTTAGCTTGAGCTTTTTTAACAGTCTTTTTTGCAGGCATACATAATAATGGTTATTTGATGTTTATATAACTTAGATAAAAACACCATAACTATTTATGTATTCTGCCAAAACAAGTATGATGCAGATGTCAAAAAATAAAAGACCCGACATTATAAACGGAAATATAACAAAGACATTGATAGTTCTCTCAGCACCGATCATCCTGTCCATGCTTCTTCACACAGCTTTCAACATCATAGACGCGATATTCATCGGACGGCTGAGTTCAGATGCACTGGCAGCCATCACCCTCACATTCCCGATAATATTCTTCATAATAGCGATCGGTTCAGGAATCCGTATAGGAACCACATCACTTATTGCACGATTTATAGGCGCAAAAAAGATTGATGAAGCAAGACAAGTCGCAAGCCACAGCATCATCATAGGTATAATGATTACCATACTATCAATTATTTTAGGTCTTGTATCCATAGACAATATCTTCATATTTATGGGTGCAGATTACAATGTGATAGCCCTTGCAACAGATTACATAAACATAATCTTTTATGGCATTGTAATTATGTATATGTCTTTTATCTTGAACGGCATACTTCATGGAGAAGGAGATATGAGAACCCCGATGAAAGCGCTTGTAATTGCCGTCATACTGAACATCATACTTGACCCACTCCTTATCTTTGGCATAGGTCCGTTTCCCACACTTGGCATCAAAGGAGCGGCAATTGCCACAGTGATCGCAAGGATATCAGGTCTTGTTTACCTTATGTTCCATTTCATCTCAAGAAAATCAACGATAACACCGATAATACACGGATTCAAATATGACAATAAGATAATCCGAAAAATTTTAAGTATAGGTATCCCTGCATCTTTATCAACCGCGAGCATGTCTATATCATTTATAATCATAACATCTTTTGTAGCACGATTCGGCTCTGAAGCGATAGCGGCATTCGGTGCTGCAGGAAGGGTTGAATCAATCGCCGCTCTACCAACTTTAGCAATCGCATCTGTAGTTATTACCATGGTCGGTCAGAACGCAGGAAACAAAAGATATGACCGCTCTAAAAAAACAATAAAATCAGCAATAAAATTAGTCGCGCTAGCCATGATTCTATTGACATCAATCCTTATTACTTTCCCAGACATATTCATAAAAGTATTCAGTGAAGACCCGACAGTGATTTCAACGGGCTCTGAGTTCTTAAGCATAGCACCTCTCGGCTTTCTGTTTATGGCAATCATCATGATTATAGGTGCAGGGTTTCAGGGACTGGGAAAAGGCATGCCTGTACTTATCATAACCTTGACAAGACTTTTCGTGATAAACATACCGCTTGCATATTATCTTGCTTTCATAAAAGACTGGGGACTTAAAGGCATCTGGTGGTCTTTTGTCATCGCAACTCTTGTGACTGCAATCATGTCAGTTTTATGGTTCAGAAAAGATATGAAAAAACTTGATAAAAAAGAACAGATAAAAGAAAACATTGATTAATTATTCCCACGCTCACGCATGATATCAAGTAACATCTTCCTTTCAGCGCGCGCAACGATATATTTTGAGACCTTTGCCTTGTCACCCGGGACAACAATGGCATCCACACCGAATTCAACAAGTTTCTCAATGATCTCTGAGTCAATGAGCATTGACCCACCAACACTTACCGGCACCTTATTTTTCTTGTAGCCATCAATAATCATCTTGATCATCCTCAACACACCTGGATGTTTCGCATCAAAATGCTTGTTCACTTTCTCGTTTGAAGAATCAATACCGAGCATATGTTCCGCCAACCTGTCAGAATCTATGAATACAAAATCAATGCCGGCTTTCACAAATTCAGTTGACGCCAGTCCTGCGGCAGGTACCTCAACGCTGATACCGACCTTAAGATGATCCATATCTATCCCGCATTCTTTGAAAAGGTTACTAATTTCATACACCTGTTGCGGATGATGCACGAAAGGCAGAAGTATCTCAATATTCTTGTATCCTTTAAGTATGAGATTGTTGAGTGCCTTAAGTTCTGCCTTAAATATTGCAGGTGAATCAAGAGTACGCCTAATGCCTCGCCACCCAAGCTTAGGATTGGTTTCAGGAATCTCATGTCCTCCTTCAGGAAGTTTCATAAGTGTTGATGTCTGCGCGCTAAGTGTCCTAAACGTTACAGGTTTTGGATATGAAGACTCAACGATAGGACCTAACTTATTCTCAAGATACTTGACAAATTCATCTTCCATACCTTCCGAAAGTATCTTGTCAGGATGTTTCCCAAGATTCAATAACACAAGTTCAGATGGAAAAAGACCAATACCATCAAAGATTTCCTCAGGTTTATGCAGATGCCCCGCCAGCACTTTGACTTTAGTTCCTGTAATCATTGCCAAAGGATCATCTTCAATCATATTATCCACACCTGAATCATTATCATTAATTTTACTCGCAATATTATTAGCAACGTCATCATTAATATTATTAATATCATTATTTATTTTATCATCAGTATTACTTACCTGATTATTATCAATTCTGCTATTAACATTATTATCAATTCTGCTATTAACATCATTGCCAACACCATTATTTAAATCATCATTTCGCATCTCATAAACAGATGAATTACTACTTTCAAATTCAGCAGACTGTCGTGAATGTTGATTATCAGATAAATGATTAGGTATATCTTCAACCCGGGTCTCAGATAAAGGCATAGCACCATCTAAAGATTGATCAACAACACCGGTAGACATAGGTTGTGACTGAGCACCAACACTACCACCAAGATTCGCACTTAAACCACCAGTATATCCAGAATCATTATTCATCGCAGAAACACCAGACAAAGAAGAAGTATCACCAACACAATCCATTGCAGAATTAGAGACTCCTTGTGAACTCTCACCTACAGACATTTCTTGAGAAGGTACCTCTTTAACATATACATTTCCAGCCGTAGCATCCAAGACAATCCTTGTACCGTCAACAACCCCCTCACAGATACCCTGACAGCTGACAACTAAAGGAATATCAAGCTCACGGCATAAGATAGACATATCAGACAGAAGACCACCATTCTCAGATATTACACCACCCACACGATTGAGCACAAGTATTGATGACGGTTCAATTACAGGCACGACAAATATGTTTCCTGCCCGAACTTTCATGACATCCGAAATGCAGTGCACTTTGACCGCCACACCTTCCGCACTACCGCTATTTGCACCGATCCCGTTAAATGTCGGCGATTCTAAACTATCATAGATTGCTTTCAACGGTTTATTTATTGTTGAAATATTTGACACATCAACAAGATACAATTTATCTCTTTTGAACACCCACTCTATATATACAGGATATTTCGCAAAAGCTTCAACACTTTTTGCAAGATTAGATATTGAGACCATTTCATCCCCTAAAAGCGACTCAGAATTTGTAAGCTCTGGCGACACTTTTTCTTTCAGCACATCACCGCTGACTGCATGCTTCACCAGACGCCATTCTTTAGGGTTTATCTTCTTACCCTTGACTGCTGAAGACGTCTTATCGATTATGAACACATCAGGTGTAATCTCACCGCCAGATACAAGACCGCAACCGAAACTGCTTTCAACAACAATCTCATTAATATTATTTGTAACTGGATTTGCTGTTGAACACATACCTGACTTTTCACCATCAATCATTTTCTGAACAATAATACCTGAAAAAATATCCTGCCCACCATTATATTTCTGCCTTGCAAAAATAGCTTCATCACTATAGATATTGGCCCAAGATTCCTTTATATCATCTATCACACCTTGAAGTCCACTAACATGGAGATATGACTTATAGAAACCTCTAAACGATATCTTTTTAGAACCACCTGAACTGACACTTGACCTTACAGCAACCAACGCATTATTTCCACCTGCATTTATTGTACCCAGCTTATCATGGTCAAGATCCTGCATCCCCGGACTCATCCCCAAAGAAGTGTAAGCTACCTTTATTTCATCTTTAAGCTTTTTAGGCATCTTACCAGAGATTATAAGGTCTCGTACTTTCTTTGATTTTTCAGCAAGCTCAGCAGGACCGCAATTACCTATATCCTGTAATAGACGAATTATAGATTCTGAGATCTTATTTTCCACAGCAAATTCATGAAAACCAGCATTTGTAATCACAAAACCCTCAGGAACTGGAAACTTTGCAGACATAAGTTGAGACAATGCTACTGCTTTGTCCCCCACTT
>DAOVVY010000007.1 GCA_030636885.1 Candidatus Nanohaloarchaea archaeon | reverse complement strand
GTCCAAAACCTTCCTGGATTACCTGGAGAACCTTATCAAAATCTTCATCAACATCAGAATTTGAGATATCAGTTCCATATTTCTTAAATATACCGGCAATCTTATTTACAAGCCATACAAAGACCATACTAATAATAGTCAAAGGTTGATAATAAAGATAACGGAAAAAACCATGAAAAAAACATCAATTAGGCACTATTCACAAAAAACATACAGAAAAATACAGTTAGTCACCATACCAACATTTAACACAAAAACAAACAATTAGGCACCATATCCTCCGACACACACCTTAAAAACAAAAAAGAGAAAGAAAAGACATGCACACCACATAAAAATGAAAAAAATAAAGAGTTAGGCACCATCAAACAATTAATACCCAAAACACACAGATTAGGCACCATAAACACAAAAAATACAAAAATATATAAACAAGTAAATCCAATATAACTTCATGAAAAAAACGATAGCAGTAATGGCATTTTTATTGATTTTTCTATCGTCGATGGTCTCCGCTATCGATTATAGCCAGTTCGAAAATATAGAGATAAGCAACGAAACAGTAGAACAAATAAAGTATTATGTAAACTCAGAAAACCCAGATGACAAAGCGATGGAAACCCTAAAGAACACATTCGGCAACGAGGTTTTAGAGATAACACTTAAAGAGACAGATCAGGTATTCACCATCACAACCAGTAACGGAAGCCTTGAAGACATAAAGAAAGGTTCAGATCCAGATGCCACAATGAAACTGGAACTGAACGAAACAGTGCTTGAAGACCTGACAGCCATTGAATCATCAAACGACCCGGCACAAGTGCTTCTGGATGCAATAAACAGCGACAAAATAGAATACAGCACAACAGAAAAGGCAAGTTTAAAGACAAAAATACTTCTTTTCCTTTCAAAAGGTATGCTAAAAATTGCAACATTTATCAAATGGATAATGCCATAGAATTAAAAAAACATAGCGGGAAGAGGATTTGAACCTCTGACCTTCGGGTTATGAGCCCGACGAACACTCCAAGCTATTCCATCCCGCTACTAAAAAAACAATAAGATACGATAAGAATATATACAATATAATACTTATTTTTATAAGCTTAACGCATACCACCGCTGATTTATATGATAATAGGACTAGACGAAGCCGGCAGAGGTCCAGTAATAGGTCCCATGACACTCTCAGGTGTACAGATAAGAAAAGAAGATGAGATTATCCTAAAAGAACTAGAAGTCAAAGATTCAAAGCTCCTAACGCCTAAAAAACGTGAAGAACTACATATAGAGATTAAAAAAATAGCCACAAAAATAAAAACCATCACAATAGACGCAAAAGACATAGACAACTTAAGACAGGACATATCCCTAAACGAGATCGAACTGAACGCTTTTGCAGAGATAATAAACCACCTCAGTGCAGACACAGTATACCTTGACCTGCCGGAAAGAAACTCAGATTTTCCAGAACGCCTGAAAGCGAAAGTAAACAGAAAAATAAACCTGATAGCTGAACACAAAGCAGACGAAAGATACCCAGTGGTATCAGCAGCATCGATAATGGCCAAAGTAAAAAGAGACAAAAAAATAAAAACCATAGAAAAAGAACTAAATGAACCTATAGGCTCAGGTTACCCTGCAGACCCAAAGACCAAAGAATTCCTAAGATCATATTTTGAAAGAAACAAAAAATTTCCAGAATCAGTCAGACACTCCTGGAAAACAATACAGAATATAATAGACGAACAGAAACAATCAAGACTATTCAATTTCTAAACAAGCTCGCGTCTCAAAAAACGCAACAAAAAAAGATTCATAAGATATGTAAAAGGATTAAATACACGATTTTTACAGGCCGCTACATCAATCTGATCCAGATCCATATATACAGGCACACAGCCATCAATTACCTTATATCGCCATTTCAAAACAGGATATGTACAGAATTCGCATACGCCATTCTTTCTATATGCAAGAAAAAAAAATTTACAATTAGTGCAACGTTTATTATCAGCCCCCAACATGATAACCCCCATAACTCAAAAATAAAATAATAAAAAATAAAAAAGATAATGACCCTTAAAAAAGATCATAAGATTTAACCGAAAAGAGATCCAAGACCTACTGCTGCTGCTTCTGGTTTAGGTTCTTCTTTCTTTTCTTCTTTCTTAGCTGCCGGAGCTGCTTCAGCTGCTGCCGGAGCTGCTGCCTGTGGTGCTACTGCTGCTGTATTTATAGCTTCTTCTATATCAACACCATCAAGAGCTGCCACTAGAGCCTTAACTCTTGAATCATCAGCTTTTGCACCCGCTGCATCAAGAACTTTCTTAACACTTGGTTCATCAACCTTATTTCCTAAAGCATGTAGTAACATTGCCGCATATATATATTCCATATTAATTCCTCCAATATTATGTTATTATTATCTCAACCGAAAAGAGAACCTAGTCCCGCAGCTGCTTCTTCGGGTTTCTTCTCTTCCGAAACAGGTTTTGATTCAGGTTCCTCTTTCTTATCATCTGTTGTATCAGATACTGCCTGTGCAGTTACGACCACACCACCCCTTGCATCATCTGGCAATTTGGATGCGACAGCATTCATCTGAGCCTGTGCTTTTGAGATAAACATTGAGATTGTTTCACTGTTTGCAATATTTGCAGAGACAGCAAGATTTAAAGCATTCATATGAGCTTTACCGACTAAAACAGGTAAACTCTTATCATTCATGATACCTGCACTGACTGCAAGATTTAATGAACTAGTAAATGCCAAAGCAATATTTGACCGATATTCACCTACATCAATATCCAATGTATTCTTATCGAATATGACACCCTCTTCATATGCAGCAACCACATTAAGTCCTATCTCCATAGGTTTGATTCCAAGCTGCATAAGAATAGATGATAAATCAGCAGTAATTACATCACCCTCAGAAGCGACCTGAGAATCTTCAGCAACAACTATCTTGTCACCTTGTATCCTTGCCGCAACTTTAGCTTTCTGCAAAGTACCTATCATAGGACCTGGAGCAAGATTTGTATCACCTGCAGGTATAACTATATCATGTGGTGCTTTATCACCGACTTTAGCAAAAGCTTCAGCCTTATTTTTCTTAAGGATACCAAATAGCTTAAATGGATTTTCATTTGAAAATATAAGACCCGGAATGTCAACATGCGTATCAAAAAGTTTTACAAGATCTTTCTTGTTTGATTTTTCAAGTGCAAGTTTAATAATCCTTTTTTTAGCAACAGAAACTTTTGATATATCCCTGATGTCTTTCTTTATGCTATGAATCTGTGATGCAGGAAGTTTACTAAGTTCCAAAAGATTGACAACAGAATAACTATTCATAAGTTCTGTAAGTTCCTTTACCTTATCTTTTTTGTATTGTTGAACCATATTATCACACCTTACCTTATCTTCACAGCAGGACCCATAGTCATCTTAAGATACAATGACTTGATATTATGCTGGTTATTAGGAAGCTTTGAAGTTATTGAAGAGATTACATGCTTAATATTAGTTTCAAGCTCTTCATCACTCATCTTCTCATTCCCTACAAGACAATGTATTACAGGAGCATCCTTCAATACAATCCTTGTAGTCTTTTTTAACCTTTCAACAAGAGCTTTAGGATCTCCAGTTGGTGGAAATGGTTGAGGCATCTTATTTTTTGGACCCATTATCCTACCTAGACCTTTACCGACTCTTCCCATGAAAGCAGGTTCAGCTATAAAAAAATCAGCACTGTTAACAAGTTTTTTAGCCTCTTTTTTATCTTTCTCCATCTTAGAAAGATTATCACCTGTAACAAACACATCACATATGCCCTTAGATTTTGATACTAATTCTTCACCGATAACACCTATAACAGATGGTGTACCACGACCGTTAGGTAAAACTATATCTTCCTTAAATTTACTTTCAGGTTTTTTAAAATCAATACCCTTAAGGTTTAAAGCAACGTCAAAAGACTGTGTAAATTTCCTTTCCTTTGTATCTTTTCGTACAGTCTTTATTGCATTTAGTATATCACTCATATTATATCACGCAACCATCAATCCATTATTTTTTTTCTGAAGATGCATCTTCTTTACCATCTTCCTTAGCTGCAGTCTTAGGAAGCAGTTTTTCAATCACATCTTTGTGAATATTCTGTTCAGTCAGACGATGTCTTATTTCATCAGGACTCTTACCTTTCATACCTGAAATAAGCTGCTTTGCTTTCTCTTCTTCTTCAGCATGCATCTTTTTAGTAGTCTCAGCTAACTGTTTCTTCTCTTCTTCCTGAGCTTTCAGTTCATCAGCAGTAAGTTCAGTCTTTCCAGAAAGAATCTTAGCATCAAAAATACCATTATCAATATCAACAAGAGCCTCCTTAACAGGTTTACCTTCGAGCATAACACCCATAGAAAGACAAGTACCACAGACAGTCTTTACAGCAGCTTTGATATCTTTAGCACCCATAGAGTCCTGTTTCATCTTTGCAACTTTTATTGCTTGCTCAATCTTCATATCAGCAATAATTTCTTCACCTGCTTTCTGTGCACCTTTTTCAATATTGAGCTCTTTCTTGATAAGCTGAGACGTAGGAGGAGTACCGATAGTTATCTTAAACTCTTTTGTTTCTTCATCAATTATAACTTTTACAGGAACTTTCATACCAGAAAAATCTTTGGTCTTCTCATTTATAGCCCCGATAACTTCACCGATATTAACACCCATAGGTCCCAAAGCCGGTCCTAATGGTGGTCCAGCAGAAGCTTTTCCTGCATCAACAAGTGTTTCGATTACTTTTGTTCCCATAATAAATCAACATCTTAATTATTTATTTTTTTAAGAAGATCCAGCTTAATTGTGATAGGTATTGGAACCGTAGCATCAACAAGCTCAACCTTTGCTTCTCTTTTTTGATCATTAATCCTTGTAACTTTAGCTTTTTCCTTTTTGAATGGTCCACCGATGACTTCAACAAGATCTCCTTCTTTGAATTGTATTACTTCAACCTTATTTTCAAAGAAACTTTCAATTTGTTCAATCTCAACCTGTTTCTTGATAAGACCTTTAACATGAGGTACTGCGCGCAATGCTTCAGTGATTGAATCTTCGTCATCACCCTCAACAAAAATATATCCTTTAAGTTCTGCCGGACTCATAACAGCCTTGATCGGTCCGGATGAACCCTGAATCTTGACATTGATTGAATCAATAGCCGTCTTTTCTCGCCCAACAGTTGTACGTACAGTAAATATCATAATCGATAACCTCTTAAAATATATTTGTAACCTTGCCGAAAACATAAATTAAAAATCCAACAAATCCAATTATAAGCATGCCAATTCCCGTAATCTTAGCAGATGCCGAAAACTCTTGCTTTGACGGTTTCTTAGTTATACTTAAGACCCGCTTCCATTCAGTAATTTTTTTTTTGAAATTAAACTTCATACAAACCACAAGAACTAGCCCTCTCCTACCTAAGTAGTATTACGAGCAGACAATTGTATCATAAATTAAGAGATAAGCTTTATAAATGTTTATGAAAGTCAAAGATTAAACCGTAACCTTGACATCATCACCATAACCGATCTTCTTGATATTATGCGTCAGCATAATCTCTTTCTCAACCGCCTTAAATTTAAGAGGCATGACAACTTCAGAAACATCACTCTTAAGCGACAGCCCAGCACCCTGTTTAGCTTTCCAGATAGCCCCATTAAGCGCAACAATATCCTCAGTCACAAACTTAGACTTCAAGACTTTGCCGGCAACCGGAAAATCCTCAAAATGAATATCACAACCATTAAGTTCCATATAAATCTTATAAGTCAAGAATGGCAATACTGGAGCAGTAATCTTCAAGATCATATCAAGACAATAATTCAAAGTGTCCACCGCACCCCTCTGTTCACCTGCAGTAAATTTACCCTCAGAATTATAAGCCCTGTTTTTCACAAGCTCAAGGTAATGTGACGAGAATGTTTCCCAGATGAAATGTTTTATCTCAATCATAGGCTTATGGAAATCATATTTAGTAAACCTATCATCAGCAAGCTCTACAAGCCGTGACATCTCACCCCGTATCCAAAGATCAATCTCATTAAATTCAGCTTTAACATCATCCTTTGCCTCAAACATAGATATGAACCGTGAGACATTCCATAATTTAGCAAGTGTCTTACCCGCACCATCAATCCTATCATAAGAACACCTGAAATCAGTCTTGTCAAGATTACCTTCAACAGTAGCCCAAAGCCGGAACGGTTCAGCACCAAACTTTTCAAGTATCTCACGCGGATCAACCACATTACCGAGAGACTTTGACATCTTGATACCTTTCTCATCAAGAATATGAAAATGCACAAACACATCATTAAATATAGGTTTATCTAAAAGATGATATCCTTTAAGTAAAGTATAATAAAGCCAAGTCCTGACAATCTCTTTACCTTGAGGTCGAAGCGAACAAGGCATATGCTTATTGAAAAATTTATCATCACGCATGTATTTCAATATGTAAAGCGGTGAATTTGAAGAATCAAACCACGTATCAAACACACGCTCATCACCTTTGAATTTAGAACCACCACATTTATGACATTTCTCTACAGGACACTTATCTTTCCAGGTATTATATAGCGCATCACTTTTTTCAGGAACGATAACTTCCCCACAACCCTCACAGTACCAAAGAGGAATAGGCGTCGCATAATATCGTCTCCTAGAGATTGGCCAGTCGATAGACACACCATCAATCCAGTCAAGAAGTATCTTCCGTGAATTCTCAGAATAAAAATTAAGACCTTTAGCAATCTTAGCCATATCTTTCTTAAAATCAACTTGCTTCATGTAAAGCTCACTCATCTCGATGAACTCAACCTCATCTTTTGACCTTTCACACACAGGAGTCCTGTGCTTGATTCTTTTAGCAGCCACATGAAGCCCTTTCTCTTTCAGTGTCTCGACCATCTTAAGACGCGCATCGCGCACCTTCATTCCAGACAGGAACCCAGCATTCTTGTTCATGGTCCCGTCCATGTTGATTGATATGACAGGCTTGAGCCCCATCTCACGGAAAAACCGGATATCAGTAGTGTCACCGGCCGAACACATCATCACAAGCCCTGTACCCTTATCCATGTCTGCAAACGGATGCGCCCTTATAGGTACCTCCTTATTGAACACAGGAGTGATGGCAGTCTTGCCGTCAAGATGCTTGTACCGTTTGTCTTCAGGATTGAATATGACCATACCGCAACTGCACACAAGCTCAGGCCGTGTAGTGCCTATGACCATCTCCTCGCCGGTCCCCTTGACCGTAAACTTGATATCATTGAAGAATGTGGATATCTCCTTGTACTCAATCTCGCAATCAGCAAGAGTAGTCTGGCACCCAGGACACCAATTGTTTATCCTCTTATCCTCATATATCAGACCTTTCTTCCAGAGATCAATGAATGTAGACTGTGTAAGTGTCCTGTAATCATCAGAATCAGTATGGTACATATCACCCAATTTATTACCCACATCCCAAGAATTGAAACTGATACCCAACCTTAGAAATGATTCCGTAGATATATCAGATGACTCCCCTAGAATTTTTTCACAGTACCCTAAAAATTCTTCTCTCGGAGTCTCAGTAAGCTTGACGCCGAACTTTTTCTCAGCCGCCATCTCAATAGGCAACCCGTTCCTGTCAAGACCTAAAGGGAAAAGCACATTAAAACCTTTCATCCTTTTATACCGCGCAAACATATCCATAAGCGCATAAGTAGTAGCATGCCCTAGATGGATGGGACTATTGACATAAGGTGGTGGAGTATCAATAGAATATACCTTCTTTTTAGAATTTTTATCAAACTTGTAAGCCTTGTCCTTCTTCCATTTTTCATAGATCTCAGACTCAAAAGCCTTATCCCATCTTTTCTCAGAAATCTTAGCATCCGCCATAAATATTACCCGACTAAAGGTTAATGAATAAATAAATTATATAAATTTATCTGAAAAGTAAACCCAAAAAATAGACCTAATCAGAAATACCAAACATATTTTTCACTTCAGGATCAACCAGATTATCCTTTAACACCAGATACAAAGGATGTTTATTAAAATTTGTCCAAACATTGTTTGTTTTTAATAAATTAACACCATCCACAGAAAAATCAGACATCTCAAGCTTTAACAAATATTCAGGCAAATCTGATTTAACATCCCTTTGTAAATGACAGGTATGAGTAAAATCTTCCAACCCCAACAATACACGATACGCATTACAACCCAAATTGTTTTTAAACCATTTATTTACATCACTAATTCTGTTAAAACATTTCAATGTTTCCAGCTCACAATACATATTTACTGAATATTGCATATAATCAAATAAAGGCTCTGTAACCTCTATAATATACCCTTTATCTAAATTGACCCAAATAGATACATTTTTGTAAAATATATCATCCGGACCACAAACTACTTCGTTATAAAGTACATTACTTAAATCCACTTCAATCTGATGACTATGAACCTCATTAAATCCCTCTTTCAACAAACTATCCTTATATTCAGACAAAGACATATCCTTAGAAACACTATCAGAAACCATAAGTTATTCAATACTCCCGTAAAGTTTAAAAAGCTATACCTTTACGTACATACTGATTATACACAAAACATTATAATGATAACCCTTAAAACTTACAAAATAACGCTAAATCCAACGTTTTAAACCAGAAATAAGAAATCAAATAAAAAAAAATAAAAAAAAGTTTTAGATAAATTCAATACCTAAATCTTTTTCAATCTGTTTAGTGCCTTCTTTATGGAACGCAACATCAGTACCGAAAATCTGCGGACTCTTAACACCAGTCACAATAAGCATGACCCGCAAAGAATCACCAAGATCCTTGTCCATCTGTGCACCCCATATGATCTTTGCATCAGGTGACAGCCTTGAAGTTACAGAATTAACAACTTCCTGACTCTCTTTAAGTGTAAGGTCACCACCACCAACAACATTGACAAGTGCACCGTCAGCACCATCTATATCAACATCTAAAAGCGGATTAGCCAATGCTTTCATTGCAGCCTCTTCAGCTCGGTTTTCAGTATCGCTCTGACCCATACCGATCATAGCAAGACCACCTTCACCCATGACTGCTTTGATGTCAGCGAAATCTAGATTTATAAGACCCGGTTTAGTGACAAGCTCAGTTATACCCTTAACAGCATTGACCAGTATCTCATCAGCAACCTTGAAAGCCACATCAATAGAGACATCAGGAACAATATCTAATAATTTATCATTAGGGATGACAATCAAAGTATCAACTGCACTTTCTAATTTCTTAAGACCGTGTTTAGCATTTTCCTGCCTCTGTTGACCTTCCATAGCAAATGGTAAAGTAACAATAGCAATAGTCAATGCACCAATCTTTTTTGAGACTTCAGCAACGATAGGTGCTGAACCAGTACCAGTACCACCACCAAGACCACAAGTAATAAATACCATATCTGCATTCTCAAGATGATCTTTTATATCATCACGATTCTCTTTAGCTGCAGCTTCACCTTTTGACGGATCAGCACCAGCACCAAGACCTTCAGTAACTTCTTTACCTAAAAGAATCTTTTCATCTGCATCAGTATAGAGCAGATCCTGTGCATCAGTATTTATAGCAAGAAGATCTGCACCTTCAATACCAATCTCAGCAAGTCTTGCAAGCGTATTGTTTCCTGCACCACCTGCACCGACAACTTTAATCTCAGCAAGCCTTTTATCCAGCATCTTTTTCAGTTCATCATCAATTGAATGAGCTTTCTTCTTTTTTGGACTCGACCTATTAGCCGCATTTTTTATAATGTCTTCCATATATTAAACAACTCCCCGTATAAATATCAAATCTTAATTTTTAATTGATGTGATAAAATATTTAAATATATCTTTTTATGCTACTTCTCGTAGATAAATTCTCCGCACCTTATTTCTTCGCAAACACTTCTGCAAATTCAACATTCTCGACAGACTTGATATATTTGATTATATTCTCCGAGATCTTACCTTTAGCTTCCGCCTGGACATTTGAACCTGAAGGCAAAGTGATCTTCACAGCCTTACCACTGACATCAATTTTTATGTTATCATAGATTGCAGTATAATATGACACGATGGCCATGACCTGCTCGCTTGCGTCTTCCACCATCTTATTGACAGCAACAGTATAGACCAAAGTCTTACCTGCGAGTGGATGATTGAAATCCATACGTACACGACCGCTCGCAACACTGACCACACGACCTTTAGTACCAGCAAAATCAATATAATGCCCAGGGATAGGAGTGATGTTCTGTGTCTTGAACTGGTTATGATTGAATACCTTGATAAGGCGTGAATCACGGTTACCGAATGCATTATCAGGTGCAAGCTCGACTTCAGAATTATCTTTGACTTTCAATGTCTTGATGCCTGCCTCAAGTCCGGGAAGGATCTGTTTTGCACCCAAAACAACAGTGACAGGACCATACTTGACCTGCGGATTATGTATGTTACTCTTTTTAGCAAGCGCTTCATCAGTAAGATCAAATATCTCACCGCTCTCTTTTATCCTGCCAACAAAATCAATATTTACAAAATCCCCGTCTTTCATAGCAATCACAAATATTATTATCTTACGAATCATTGTCTCAAATACATTTATAAAAGTTATGCCAATCCGTCAGATTCTTATAATTAAAAATACAATATAATATAGGTGCAATCACTATGGCAACAAAAGATATTGATGAACATTACAGATGCAACGTCTGCGGTAATGAAGTGACCGTAACGAAAGTGGGTGGCGGAACACTGGTCTGCTGTGATGAAGACATGGAACTTTTAGAAGAATAACCATACCAAAAGTTAATAAAAGTTAAAGCAACCAGATATACCTATGCCAAAAGATTGGAGAGACAAGCTTGACGCGCAGACACGCCACGACCTAGAAAACCTAACCAAAGACACAGTCACCTACAAGCAGGCATATAAGGCTTCAGAGAACCCGGCAATATCTCAGATCTGGATCGCTCTCGTGGAGATATCGCGCACATTATCAAACCTGGACAGACGGATGAAGACGTTAGAGGACATCCATTTTGAAAAGAAGAAAAAAGGCGACATCATAAAAGATCTGGAAAAATGGTAAAATTTCTACAATACCTCAATACCTGGTTTCCCAGGTTCAGCCCGTTTAGACTTATCAGACTCAGACTCATCAGCCCTTATGACATTGATCTCGCAGTTAAATTCATCGATGAACACGTCAAGACCCGAAGCCAGAGCCAGATACTCATCTTCTGAAGATAACACCTCAATAAACACAGGTCTTTTCATCAGGCTCTGCGCATACTTGGAAGCATCCTTGCCAACCGCTTTCATCTCAGCATCTTTCATAACTTCAGCTATCAAATTTTGAGGTTTAGCTTTTGCAAGTTCGTAAATCTTATGTTTCCATACAGGCGCAACATAAAGATTAATTGATTTGGAAGTTTTACCTATCAACTGCACGATCTGCCTGACATCAGCTGCTGTATCCTTGACAAACTTTTCCATCAGGATGGCTTTCTTGTCTATGTAATCCTCATTGGATACAGGCCACTCAGACACGAATCCTTTACCACCCACCATGGCCCACATCTCTTCAGCAATATGCGGTGTGAACGGTGCAAGAAGCTTAATAATCGTGTCAATACCTTCAGCAACAACCACTTTAGAACTCTTATCTTTCTTTAAAGCCAATTTCTGAATTTCACTAGTAAGTGCCATGATATCAGATATCGCAAAACTAAACCTGAAATTCTCTATGTCTTCAGTCACAGAATTGATAGTGCTATGTATAACACTCAACACATACTTAGATTTAGCATCCAACTTTGAGATATCAATCTTTTCAGCTTTTGTTTTGTTATCATCAACTAACCTGTAAACTTTTTTCAGGAACCTATACGAAGCATCAACACCTTTATCGCTCCATTCCAGTTCCTTTTCTGGAAGCGCAGCAAACAGTATAAATAATCGTGCAGTATCAGCCCCATACTTGTTTATTATGATACCTGGGTCAACCACATTACCGATCGATTTTGACATCTTGACCCCGTCTTTCAATACCATGCCTTGCGTGAACAGTTTCTTGAACGGTTCATCAACATCAGTAAGCCCGATATCTCTCAATGCTTTAGTAAAAAACCGCGCATACAGAAGATGAAGAATTGCATGTTCTACACCACCTATGTACTGATCCACCTGCATCCAGTATTCATGATCTTTACCGAACGGCAACTTATCATTCTTGTTGTCTGTGTATCTTAAGAAATACCATGACGAATCAACAAACGTGTCCATGGTATCAGTTTCTCGTTTTGCAGGTTTACCGCAGATTGGACACTTAGTATTGACAAACTCTTTAATTTTCTCTAGTGGATTGCCTTTACCATCAAACTTAGCATTGTCTGGTAAAATTATAGGTAAATTCTCTTCAGGAACGATACCGCAGTCATCACAGTATATGATAGGTATCGGTGTGCCCCAATATCTCTGCCTTGAGATTAACCAGTCTCTTAGTTTGAAGTTGACTGTGCTTTTACCTAAACTTTTCTTTTCAAGCCATTTCGTAATCTTAGCTTTTGCAGCTTCGTTGTCAGTGCCATCAAATTCATCCGAATTGACTAATACACCTGGTTCGATATAAGCAGCTTTCATCTTTGAAGCATCAAGTTTTTTACCTTTCGGCTGTATCACAACTTTGACTGGCAGCTTGTATTTCTTTGCGAAAGCGAAATCCCTTTTGTCATGCGCAGGAACGGCCATCACAGCACCAGTACCATAATCCATGATAGCATAATCTGCAATATAGATCGGACACTCATCACCGTTTACAGGGTTGATGAAATACCGCCCTGTAAATATCCCATTCTTCTCTTTACCTTCAGCCGTCCTCTCAATTGTAGATTTCTTAGCAACGTCTGAGATGAACTTATTTATTTTCTTTTCATCTTTTGTGCCTTTGATCAACTCTTTCACAGTCGGGTGTTCAGGCGCAAACACAAGATAAGTAATTCCAAAAATAGTATCAGGTCGAGTGGTGAATGTAGAAATTTCTAAATCCATATCTTTAACTTTAAAGTAAATCTCTGTACCTTCACTTTTTCCGATCCAGTTTTTCTGCATGGTCTTGACCTTTTCCGGCCAGTCCTCTAATTTATTTAAATCTTCAAGAAGTTCATCCGCATAATCAGTAATCTTGAAGAACCATTGCGACAGGTCTTTCTTGACGACAACAGACTTGCATCTCCAGCATTTCCCGTCCTCAACCTGCTCATTAGCTAAAACAGTCTGGCAGTCAGGGCACCAGTTGATAGGCGCAGTCTTCTTGTAGGCCAGACCTTTCTCGAAAAGTTTCAGGAAAATCCACTGGTTCCATCTGTAATAATCCGGGTTGCATGTTGCGGTCTCCCTTGACATGTCATAGCTGAACCCCATCGACTCCTGTTGCGCTTTCATAGTTTCAATGCATTTAAGTGTCCATGTCTTAGGATCTGAATCATTCTTTATTGCCGCATTCTCTGACGGAAGCCCAGGCGCATCGTATCCTCTAGGATAGACCACACTATGTCCTGTCGTCCTCTTGTATCTTGCGACCGCATCAGTTAGTGAAAAATTGCGCACGTGTCCCATGTGCAGTTTACCTCCCGGATAAGGAAACATCTCAAGCGCATAGAACTTTTTCATTGTCTTATCGTTTTTTGCCTTGAACAGATT
>DAOVVY010000055.1 GCA_030636885.1 Candidatus Nanohaloarchaea archaeon | reverse complement strand
TAAAAGTCATGATACTTTCATTTTTCGTATCATTTGTCTTTGGTACTGGCGCAATATTTATCCTAAGCTGGAATGCTGCTGTAGTCGGAATATTTATTGGAAATATAGGAAAAGAAATGATCACATCCTATAACTCAAAACTGATAGCACTGGCATTTGCACTATTTCAAGGATTATCAAGCATAGCATTACATGGAATTCCAGAAATTGCAGCATACTGTATAGCAGGTATTGCAGGAACAATATTATCCATAGGCCTAACTAAAAGTCACAAGACAGACATAATCATAAAAGATTCATTAAAATTATTTATGATTGCAACATTAATCATAATCGGTGCCGCATTTCTTGAAGTATTTATAACTCCGATACTATAACAAAACTAAAAGACCCTCCGACTATATAAGTATTTCGGTTCTAATATACAACTATGATACTCTCAGTTATGACTATTGCATTATTTGTAATTTTAACAGTCCTTTGGACCACAGACACTGTTGAGACTTGCGAACTTGTAAACCAAGAGGGTATAGAAGTTGAAGAGAACCCAGTCGCAAAATTTTTCCTTAAATTAAGCAACAGAGATTTTATATTGTTTAAACTATTTGATCTTGTTATGTTAGGCACCATCTTATACTACATATCCAACACAAACATCCTTGCAGCAAACACATTACTATTCATATTCACCTTAATATATGCATTTACAGTAGTTCATAATTATATAATCATTGAAAAATATGCAGAGGACGAAAAATGACACAACCAATCTCCATAAAAACAAAAGGACTCCAGAAGGATGCAGGGAAAAAATACAAGAGCAGACATCTAAGAACAACAAAAATACTGATCAAAAAGATAACACCTGTATTAATATTAGTGATAATTCTAACAATATTCATAAAATTTTCAATAGTGCTTACACCCGAACAAGAACACATCCTTCAAAAATTAGATCATCTGATAATTCTTCTTTTTGCAAGCGACATATTAATTGATTACACACTCAGTTACTCAAAGATAGAATTCTTGAAAAAAAGATGGTTCAGTATCCTATTGTTCCTACCGCTCCTAGGTAGCCTTGGACGAGTAGGCACAGGTGCAGTAAGAGCCGCGCATTACAGCGAGATCTTAGCCACAACTGAAAAGACAGAAGGACTGTTTAAGATGTTTGAAGCAAACGGACTGAATCCCGCATTCAAGACGGGACATATAACCAATCTAAGCGCACGCCTTGCAAGGTCATCAGTCATCCTTGAAAAATTAAGAGAAATATAGATATATTCCCAGGTTCATTTGGTGTTCACATCTTCATACTCGACTTAGTCGCAATCAGATGACGATCTTCGAATCATTACCTTTTGGGATATCAATAAAAAAATAAAAAAGTGAGCCCGAAGGGATTTTCATACAAAGTCTGGAAATAATAAAATCTCCAGATTTTTGAAATTTGAACCCTCGACCCTTGGATTAGAAGTCCAATGCTCTATCCAAACTGAGCTACGAGCCCACAAACAACATAATCAGTTAAGAGAATATCTTTTTAAATATTAACTTTTTAACCAACTCTTAAAAAGCAATGCATCCTGCTCCATAAGCGGTGATTCACACACAACCGAACATGTATAACCATTAGCCCTTATCGATTTAGCCATCAACCTAAAATCAGGGTCAAATGACTCAAGAGAGATATGACTGATCTCATTACCATTTGCATGTTTCATACAAGACATATGTATATGAAACTCATCAAGACCAACCTCAGCCTTGAAACGTTCAAATATAGATGTAAAATCACATACAGTCTTTAAACTTCCAAACTCCCGCACATGTATATGTCCAAAATCAATCACAGGTACAACATTAGGACAATCGTTGCAGAGTCTTACGACCTCATCCACACTACCAAAAGATTTCTGTTTACCCATCGTCTCAATCCCAATCTTGACTTTTGACGGATATTTAACACCAATCAAATCAATATTACGTTTGATAATGTCATACGCATCCTCCTGAGAACGTCCCGAATAATATCCTGCATGCACAACAATCAGTTTAGCATGCAAAACCTCAGCAATCTTTAAAGTATCAACAATGCGCTTAATACTTGCTTCCTGCACCTCACTTTTCTGCGATGCAAGATTGATGTAATAAGACGCATGACAAGTAAGACCAATCCCCAATTCTTTTGCGATGTTCCCGACAGTACGAGCACCATCAGAATTAAGGTATATATTTCTTGAGAACTGTATCTCCATAAGGTCAAGTCCCAGCTCATTAAGAACACGAAGACCGCAACCAGTATCCGAACCTTTAGCAGATAAAGGTATACCAGAAACCCCAACATTCACATCCATAAGAGAATTATAGGAAAAAAGAAATAAATAGGTAACTAACAACTTAGGCCATATACTTAAGCACAAGCTCAAGAACAATGATAACAGATATAAAACCTAAAACATGCTCTGGTTTAATCTGTACAGCCTCCTTATAATCATCAAAGTACCTTACAAGTCCTGCATTTCCTGACGACAATCCCGGTTTTTCTTTTTTTGAAATATATATCACCCAATATTATAAATTATAAAGATTATGAAGAGGCGAGTAAGCCGCCTTATGTTTTGATGGCATCAGACTAAGCGGTTAAACCTTGCTCCCGAAAGGATGCCCGTTTCACTGTCATCTCCGGAACTTCAACTGACGTATCATAATATTTACGGAGAAACATTCGTTTCTGCTGCATTGCCTACGCTTTCACGCACCGACTCACACCGGTTCCATTTAACGGAGGGCGGACTTTCCTCCACAGCAAAATCAATGATAGATCAAAGATAATGCCACAGTAAGCCATCCTGCCTCTTCCAATCCGAGACCTTATACAAAATCGCACAAATCGTTGACATTGAAGTCACCTGAAGGGATTGACTTACCGAAGTAAGTAAATGTATGTTAATTTATAGCTTTTATAAACAGAAGATACAATAAATAACATTTCTTATTTTTAAAAAATTACAGTGGCCCGATAAATTATTGTTAATTTAATACTGTAGTCAAATCATCTTTTGAAAAATCAAGGCATATAGACAGCCAATCCAATCCTTTTTCAGTTATATCCTCAACCTCAAAGACATTGGTCTGAATCAAATCATACCACTTATCTGAATCATGAGACAAAGCAATATCTCTCCCAGAGATAGACACACCATAGATAGTATCATAAATCATCTCAAACCGATCACATCCAAATACATACCTATCTTTCTCAATCACAAGCGCAACAGACCCCAACCCAACTATAGCATCTTTAACCATAGGTGTAACAGGAACCTCAAACTCTTCACGTTTTTTGTATACACCAGATGATATATCAGGTCCTTTGACAGTTAGATAAGGAACATCATCAATCTCGCGTATGCGCACCAGACTATCTTCTACACCATCTGAATCGCACAAGTTAGGCACTATATAACTATCCACAACCTTCAACGACTCCATACCAGTGCAATCACAGCTATAATAGACATCTGTTAAAGAAAATTTAGGATTCACCAATTTTATCTCTTTTTCAACAACCATATACAAACACCTCAAATACCATTATGCTTTATGATCTCCATTATAAATTCAGCCCGGTTCTTAGCAGAACCCATAGGACATACATCCAATACTTCGTATCCTAAATCCCTATACACATCACCCAATATCGATGAAAGTCTTTTTGCCGCCAATGCATCCTCTTTTCTAAAAGATGAATTCTCATAGACAGGTACCTGCCCCAAAAGAAAGACACCATCATAATCTTGATTTTTACTTTTATCAACAAGATAATCAGAAGGTCTGACACCATCAAAAATATGATATGCAATATTGTCAGGAATTGCGCGATCAAAGAAATAAGTTCCATCATCGACAATAGAATTTTCAGTATGAATCTGCCGAGTTATGAGCTCTTCCTGAAACTCCAACCGTCGCAACGGATTCCATGGCACCATATCTCCCCCAGACTTCAACTGCTCCGTAATTATCACCTCAGCAGTCTCAGGCACTATCCCATACTCTTGAGAAGCCAGATAATCCACAAGGCTCGTCTTTCCCGAACAAGGTCCACCAGTTATCACATATTTTCCCATAACATCACATATCCCACTTGTAAGGTCAGAATCGCAAACAAAATCAAAATAACAAAAATCAATCCGACCTAAAACTAATGAGACACATAAAACGAATATATATAAGTTATAAATAATATATATACTATATTAAAATATATATGATTCCCAAACAGAGGCAATCAACATGAAAAGAAAGATAATAAAACTGGGCGACTCATACGCGATATCATTACCTAAAGGCTGGATAGAACACTATGGTCTGAAAAAATCAGATGAGCTAGACCTTGAAGAGATCAATTCAGGCACACTCACAATCAACTGCCTAAAGAAAGAGACAGAAAATCGAACAGACACAATACACATAGAAAAAGACGAACCTATGGAGCACATCTATGCAAAGATATACAGGTCATACATAAACGGCTTCAAGACAATAATCATCACAGGTCACCTTGACAAGAACCAGTACGAAGTCATAAGGAAAGTGCAGAAGAGACTGATCGGTCTTGAAGTGATTGAACAGTCTGAAAAACGCATAGTCTTCAAAGATTTCATACACATAGAAGACATAGATCTGGACAAGTTCACAGGCAGCATCTTCAATCACCTGATAGGTATGGCAACAGAATTGACTGACGACATAAGAAACGAGAAAGACATAGGCGACAAGATAAAAGATATGGACACAGCCGTCGACAGGACCACAAACCTTGTATTCAGATGCCTGAACCTCGCGCTCAAGGACTCACAGTACATGAAAAAGACAAAAAAAGACACGCATGAGCTGATGATACTGTCAAGGATAATAAAGAACCTAGAAAAGATAGGCAACATGCTTGTAGGCATAAGCTACTACATGAACGAGACCCCGACAAAAAACATGAAAGAGTACGGTTACATCCAATTCAAGAAAGACAAAAAAGTTGACAACTACACGATTCGATTCCTGAACGACTGGATAACTTACATAAAACCCATAAGAGACGCACTCTTCAAGAAAAAGACAGAGCGCGCAATAGAAATCTACACAGGCAGACGTACAAGGAATACCATGGACATCATCTTCAGGATACAGAATGAATCATCTGAAAAAGAGAATAGAGACATAGATCGCGCACACATAGAAAAACTGGTGAGTCATTTTGAACCAGTCACATCATTAAGTTATGATATTGCTAAAGATGTGATTGTGTTGTGAAATAAAATAAACACAATAATACAATACACTAATTCTCTAAAAAAACAACTACAATAGAACATAGCACCATAAATAAATACCCATATCCCAATATATCGAGATATATACTTCAAAAAAAGAACCTTACCCAATTAAGGATAAGGTAAAATCCATAGGTCTGTATTTTCAAAGCTTGCACAAAATGCCTTTGTTGGATTATTAGTGACAGTGGACTTAATACGTTACCGCACTTACATCCCTGTTCTATCAACCTCATCTTCTATAAGGATCCAGTGTCTATTTTTAAGGGGAACTTCAAGCTTAGACGCTATCAGCTTTTATCTCCTATGGCGTAGCCACTCAGCATGCCCTTTTGGACAACTGATAAACCAGAGGCCACGGCTCCACGTTCCTTTCGTACTGTTGGAACCTTCCTCTCAGACACTAACACTCCAAGCAGATAGCAACCAAACTGGCTCGCGCCGTTCTGAACCCAGCTCGCGATCCTCTTTAATGGGTGAACACCCCCACCCTTGGCTGCTGATGCACAACCAGGATGAGAAG
>DAOVVY010000047.1 GCA_030636885.1 Candidatus Nanohaloarchaea archaeon | reverse complement strand
TTGGTATTGGTGGTTATGCAATACAACCGTTTCTTCTGTCACTTGGTATGCCTGCACATATGTTTGGACCTATAATGATGGTTATTGCATTTTTTGCTATATTTACACCGCAGTTCAGTGGACGATTCTTGAAAGCATTGAAAACAGAGAAAAATGTACTTATATTTAGTATGGTGCTCTCTATATTATTATATTTGTCTTTTTATTTTACGGGCTCTTTAATTATTGCAGTTGGTATGTTTTTTGTTTTTGGGAGTGTAGGTGGTATATTTTCACCTATAATTATGACATATACACAGAATCATATCTCCTCAGACATTAGAGCTACAACAGGGTCTGTACAAAGTATGCTTCGGAGTCTTGGGATGATTATCGGACTTCCTATAGGTGGTCTCATATTGCAGTATCTTGGGTTTAAGGTGGCTTTTATCTGCGGCATTATACTTGTAATCCTTGAAATGTATTTTTATCTGCGAATTGATGACGGTAACTAAAAGATGAACAATCTTAAGATATAAAAAATCTCATGAACAAATAATGATGTGGGTTGATTCTTATGGTAGATGTATCTGAGACTGGGAACGGAAATCTTTTCGATAATGCTATGGAAGATATGGAGAAGGCAGGAGAAGTTGCAAACATACCTGTCGAAAGCCTTGAAGTCCTGAGAAAACCGAAAAGGATTCTCCATGTTACATTTCCGGTCAAGATGGATGATGGTAAGATAAAATATTTTGAAGGTTACAGGGTGCAGTATAATGATGCGCGAGGTCCTGCAAAAGGAGGCATAAGATTCCACCCGGCAGTGTGTCTTGATGAGATCAAAGCATTGTCATTCTGGATGGCGCTCAAGTGCGCTGTCGTCGATATCCCTTACGGTGGCGCAAAAGGTGGCATCACTTTCAATCCTAAGGATCATTCTCAGAATGAGATTGAACGGATATCTCGCAGCTATATAAGGGCGATACATAAGTTCATCGGACCCAGAATAGATATACCTGCACCAGATGTCTATACAAATCCTCAGATTATGGCATGGATGCTTGATGAATATGAGAAGATAGAAGGACATCATGCACCAGGGGTCATAACTGGGAAACCGATTGATTTAGGTGGTAGTCTTGGCCGTGAGTATTCTACGTCTATGGGTGGTGCATACATATTAAAATATATGAGAGATAACACAGATATCATTCCAGACAATCCGTCTATTGCAGTTCAAGGTTTCGGTAATGTAGGGTTTCATATTTCGCGTATACTCTCAGAGTGGGGATACAAAATTGTGGCAGTCAGTGATTCTCGGGGGGGTATCTATAATAAAGATGGTCTCGATATTAAGAATCTGATTGCACTGAAGGAATCTAAAGGTACGGTTGTCGGTTTTTCTGGTGCTGAAAAGATAACAAATGAAGAACTGTTAGATGTTGATGTTGATGTCGTTATAGTTTCAGCTCTTGAGAATCAAATTACAAAACATAATGCTGGTAATGTTAAAGCAAAAATTATTCTTGAGATGGCAAATGGTCCTGTCAGTTTTGAGGCAGATAAGATACTTCATGAGGATGGTAAGACTGTCATACCTGACATACTTGCAAATGCGGGGGGTGTGACAGTGAGTTATTTTGAATGGGTCCAGAACCGGAATGGTTTTTATTGGATTGAGGATGAAGTCTTGTTTAAGCTTGAGAATGTCATGATCAGTGCATTTAAGGATGTTTACGGGCATGTTGAACGATTCAATACTGATTATAGGACTGCGGCATATATTGTTGCTATAAACCGGATACTTTCAGCTGAGCAGTTGAAAGGAAGCTTATAAAGAATATTTATTAGGTTGATGAAATTATGACAAAAGAATATAAGATTGTGTTTTCAAGAGATGATTGCATCGGTTGCGGTGCGTGCACTAATGCATGTCCTGATAATTGGGAAATGAATGAGGCAGGTGACAAGGCGCAACCTAAATTGCTTAAGATTGATGAAAAATCATATCAGTGTAATCGCGATGCAGAAGATGTCTGTCCCGTTGACGCTATAAAAGTTGAAGAGATGAAATGATGGTGAATTAAATGAGTGAAAATGAAAAGATTGATGAAAAAAAGATGCATATTACAAAAGATATGCCTATAAATGATATATTCACGAAATATCCTGAGACTGTTCCTGTATTTCAAGAGCATGGTCTGCATTGTATAGGTTGTTTTGCTGCTTCTTTTGAGACTCTTGAACAAGGTGCTGCTGCTCACGGTATGGACATTAAAAAACTTGTAGCAGACCTTAATGATGCTGTCAAGAAAAAATAAGAATAAGAAAATATGAGATTAGACCAATCATACTTTTATGATTGCGTTTATGTTCTCAACACTTTTCTCTACAGTGTCCATTTTGTTGACTGCTTGTTGGAGAAGGGTACGACCTGAATCTCTGCTTGCTTTGAGCTGATTAACAATCTGTCTAAGTTCAGATGATTCTTGTTTTAATGTAACAATCTGTGATTTTATTTCGTTGAATTTGTTTATGCTTACAAACAATGGTCCAACTTTAGGGTTTGCACTTGTTTTAGGTAATGTTTTTAATTGAAGTGTTGGTTCGTTTTGAGGTTGTGGTGTGGGATTGTTGTTTATTTTTTCAGAGAGATCTATATTATTAAGTTCATCTTTTATTTTCGCAAGTTGTTCTTTATGTGTGTTGTCTGTTTGATTAGGTAATTGCATATCCATAATAATCACAATTATTATTTTATCTAGCATCTATATATATAATTTTTAAGATTTTGTCTTTTTTGACATTTATGTTATTATAAATTTTCTATTATTATTTCATTTCCTTCAATTGTCTTGCAGACCTTGCCGCATTTTGGGCATCTTAGGTAATGGATATGATTAGGGACTTCTATTTCACCTTTAAAACCACAGTCACATTGTCCTGTTGCTTTAATCTCTTCAACTTCTATCTTTAGATGTTCTTGGTCAGTACCTTTCAGCATCTCTTTTAATGTGTTCAGGAATACTTCTTTGTTGGCTTTCATGCATCCTAGCTGGACTTTTATGTCTCTTGGATTCTTTTCAAGTTCATCGATTGCCTGTTGGACTGCTGAAAATTCGTGCATGATTATATTTTAAGTAGTAGGTATAAATATATGGTATGTCGGTCTGTGATAAAAAAGAAGATATTATTGTAGTCTGCGGTATCGGCAATTCTACCAGGGGTGATGATGCTTGCGGGCCTTATGTGGTTGAAAATATGTTAGAAGCGGATGCAGGTGATATGTTTCAGGTGATTGATTGTGGTGTTGCTCCTGAGAATTTTATTGGTAAGATAAGAAAGATCAATCCTGTGAAAGTTATCATTGTTGATGCTGTTGATTTAGGTAGCGTTCCTGGAAGTTATGAGGTTGTTGATATCGATAGGATAAAAGGGCAGATGATGTCTACGCATAAGTTGCCTGTCAGTCTGTTTATTGATTTTATCCAGAAAGATATATGCAGTGAAGTAGAGTTTATAGGGATACAGCCTAAAGGTCTTGGTTTCGGCGAGGATATGAGTGCTGAATGTGTGGCTGGTTGTGATGGAATCGTTTCAGATATACTGAAATCATTTTTTTGATTGAATATTTCATTTAATGATAAAATCCTCTTTCTTGTCGGATGCCATCTCGAATTCATTTCCAAGCTTTAAGCATTTTGTTGGGCAGACCTCTTCGCAACGTGCGCAAAATATACACTTTGACAAATCAAGCTGCCAGAACTTTTTATCTCTAATTACCCCTATCGTGTGTACGGGACAGGCTTTTGCGCAAAGTCCACAGTAGATGCATTTTTCTCGATCATATTCATGTTTTCCTCTGAAACCTTTCGGTGTCTTCTTTTTGGTGTATGGGTATTTCTCTGTGGAAGGTTTCCTTACAAGGTTTTTGATTATGTCTGAAAGCATTTTCATGATTATAGCACCCGTATCAAGTCTATTGCGGCAATAAGTGCGAAGATCCAGTAGAACCTTAATGCCTGTTCAATCCGTAAACGTGCGAAAAGCACTCTTGAGACTGTCAGTGCGAAAAGTACGGCTAGACTTTTTATTAGAAGGATAAATATGTTCTGTGCGCCACCTAAGTATAATGTAATCATAAGCAGTATGAGGACAAATGTTTTTACTATTGTTGTTAATTCTATCAATGCAAGTCTTTTACCTGTAAATTCTACTGAGTATCCGCCTACTAGTTCTTGGTGTGCGTTTGGGATATGGAACGGTGGGATTTCTACTTTTGCAAGTATGGATATGAATAAGGATAATGCTGCAAGCGGGTAACGTGTGATAAGCCAGGTATCAAAAGATTGGATTGAATAAAGATTGAATGCTAAGATGGGTACTAATATTGATATTATGAATGGTAATTCATATGCGAATACCATCACTATTCCGCGTATTGAGCCCACAATCGCCAGATTGTTAGATGATGCGTAACCTGCGATGAAAAGTGCTGTTGAACTGAAGAGCAAGAAATATATGATTGCAATGTAATCGCCGGTAAAGGATATTGTCTTTGTATGTATGGGTATCAGGATGCCTGCTATAAGCACTGATGCGAGCGCTATGGCGGGAAATAGTGTGAATCCTGTTTTTGCCTGTTTGGGTCGTATGTTTTCTTTTCCTGTAAGTTTAATTAAGTCATACACAACTTGGTATATGGGGGGTCCTATCCTGTTCTGCATTCTTGCTGCAAGTTTTCGCATGATACCTGAATATATGATTGAGGCTATGAGAAGAAAAAGGATCCCGGGGTATACCAATATCTCAAATAGCATAGGTGTCATCTCTTAAAGTTTTTTTAGGTATGTCTCGTCAACTGTCTTTGAAATTCCTGTTCTTGTGTCTAGCAGTGTCACTCTGTCGGTGCAGGAAAAGCATGGGTCAATTGATGCGACTATTATCGGCAGATCTGCAAGCTGCTGGCCTTTAAGCATCGGTTGCAATGAATGTATGTTTGCAAGTGTGGGTGTCCTTATCTTTATCCTGTAAGGCTTGTCTGTGCCGTCTGATCTTGCATAATAGAATATTTCCCCTCTTGGCGCCTCTCCGCGGGATATGGCCTCACCAACAGGTACTATGTCTGGAACCTTTATTGATAGTTCTCCTTTTGGCATGAGATGGAGGCATTGCCTTATTATCTTTGTGGATTCTAAAAGTTCTTTCAAGCGTACTATCGCTCGTGATTCTACATCACTTGTGTTGTGTGTGATCTCTTTGAAATCTACTTTGTCATATAATAGGTATGGTGCCTTTTTTCTTATGTCGCAACTTATTCCTGAAGCTCTTGCTAGTGGTCCGACAGCGGAATATCTGATTGCATCTTTTTGTTTTAGGATACCTGTACCTTTTGTTCTTTTGGTGATTGTTGAATCGTTTACGAAAACGTCTATGTAATGATGGAGTCTGGAATCTATCTTGTCCATTGTTGTCCTTATCTTTTCAGTCATGGTTCTTGATATGTCTCTGCGCACGCCACCAATAGTGTTCATAGAATAGCTGACCCTGTTTCCTGACAGGTCTTCAAGAAGTTCCATGACCAGTTCCCGGTCGCGCCAGGACATCTGGAAAACTGTGTCAAAACCTATTTCGTAGGCTGCAATGCCTACCCAGAGCATGTGTGAATGTATTCGTTCAAATTCAGCAATTATCATTCGTATATATTTTGCACGTTCTGGTATCTCAACATCCAGCAGTTTCTCTATCGTGTTGCAGTATGTCAATGTGTGTATTGAACTGCATATGCCGCAGATTTTCTCGATGAGGAACCGGTCTTGCTGATATGTTCTTTGCTGGAGTGCTTTTTCGATGCCTCTGTGCATGAAACCTAGATTTATCTCTACATCGACTATTGTCTCTCCGTCAAGGTGTACCTTCAGATATTCAGGTTCAACAAGTGCGGGGTGCTGAGGTCCTAAAGGCAATGTGTAGCAGGTGTCTTCATTCATACTTTAAGTTCATCCTCCAGTTGTTTTATGAACATGTCCATGACTATGGTCTTGTTGCTTGCGAGCTTTTTGCTTTCGTCAAGGACGAGTGAATTGTAGACTTCTCGGTATTTCTTTAGTGTCTTTATGACTTCTTTCATGTCTTTTGCACCGAACCAGTCCCAGGCTGCGATGGAAAGTCGTGTGATGCCTATTGCACCCAAGAAATCAAGGAGATCTGCGTCATGTAATAGAACTCCTTCATTTGTTGTTGGTTGGCCGTTTGGTAGATGTGTAATTATTGCTTTTTTTACAAAGGTAATTTTTTCTTCAGGAAAATTTATTTTTTTTAGGAATATCTCTGCAACTTCTGCGGATTTTTCTGCATGGGGTTCATCTTGGTCTATGTCGTGCAAGAAACAGGCGGCATGAAGTATCTGGTCGTCGTAATCAGTCAATGTCTTCTTTGCGATCTTTTTTGCATTTGAATAGACTCTCTCAAAATGGTCAATGCCTGCGGCCAGTTCACCTTCAAGTATATTCCTTGCGTATTGTTCAATTTCGTTTTTCATGTGT
>DAOVVY010000102.1 GCA_030636885.1 Candidatus Nanohaloarchaea archaeon | reverse complement strand
ACTTGTGGAGTAATGCGCACACTTTCATCTCGCCGAAAAGGTCAAGAGAATTGTTGCTTGCAGAACCGTCTGTGCCAAGACCTGTCGGGATTTCTGCAACTAATACCTCTTTTAATGGCATGGCTCCACCTGTTGCGAGTTTCATGTTGGAGGTCGGGTTATGGGAGATTCTTGCTCCTGACTTTTTTATTAAATCTATTTCATTTTCTGATAAGTGGCAGGCGTGTGCCAGGATTATGTTCTTGTCTAGGAAACATATCTCATTTAAGTATTCTACAGGGCGCATACCTTTGTCTTTTATTGAGTCGTCTATCTCTTTTTTTGTTTCTGAGACATGGATGTGGATTGGAAGATTGTTTTTGTTTGCTAGACGTTTTGTTTTTTCAAGAAGGTCTTTTGAGCAGGTGTAGGGTGAATGAGGTCCGAGCATCGGTTTTATTAGACTGTTTTTATCAGATGTGAAATTTTTAAGAAAAGATTTTGTGGCCTCAATCTCGCTTTCGGTCTTTTCCGGATTGCCCAGGTCAATCATACCATAAGCTACAAAACCTCTTAAACCTGTTGACCTTGCGGATTTGAGTATTGCATCTGTTGAGAAATAAAGATCATTGAAACATGTCGTGCCGGTCTTTATCATTTCAATCATTGCAAGGAGTACGCCATATTTTACCGAAGCGTCATCAAGCTTTGCCTCGGCAGGCCATATCTTTTCCTGCAACCACTTATCTAGTGGCATGTCATCACCGTAGCCTTTGAAAAGTGACATGGCAAGGTGGTTGTGAGTGTTTATGAGGCCAGGCATTGCAAGCCTGTCTTTGCAGTCCATTGTCTTTCCGGTTGTTGACAGGTTTTCGCCTAACTCTTTGATTATTCCGTCTTTGATAAGGATGTCTGTGTCTTTTAAGATATTTCGTTTATTGTCCTGTGTGATTACCTGTGCGCAGTCTTTGAGAAGCAGTTCCATGAGTTATGATTTTGGGGAAAAGTTTATTTATGTTTGGGTGTGTCAGGTGGCACATATTGTTGATTCTGAGAGATATAGATTCTAGAAAAGCACTAACAACAGAGAGTATGTGGCCTTAAAGAATATCATCGCAAGGATGAATCCAGGTACTGCTATAGGGTGCCCATAAAATACCAAAAATAATAAAGAGGACGATATAAGATCAACATAGCCCATCCAGTTAAAATAATTACCACACTGTATACTGCACAAGACAGACCATGCGCCTTTTGCATATACCACAATAACTAATAAAAGAATAATTATGCTCCCCTCAAGAGGAAGCCTAGATGAAAATAATAGGAAAAGTCCAGCGAAAAAGTCCATCATACCTAAAACTTTCCAGAACATAATAACTATATTCAAATCATACTTTTAAAAAAGTAATTGTACATCTATTTCTATGAACATATTTATCGAGACTTACGGATGCTCCGCAAACCAGTCTAATTCTGAAATCATGGGAGGCTTGCTGTCTGAAATTGGGCATCACCTTACCCCTGAAGAAGACGCAGACATGATAATCATCAACACCTGCACTGTCAAGGTGCAGACTGAAAGAAAAATACTTAAAAGACTTGAAAGATTGAAATACAGCGCCAAGAAGATTCTTGTAACCGGATGCATGAGTGAGGTGCAGAAGGACCAGATTGAGAAGGCGCATCCGGACGCATCAGTTATCGGCCTGAATGAGATCGGCAAGATTAAAGATTTTATTGCAGACATTGAAAATGATGAAAAGGTTGTCGTATTTGACAGCAAGGCGACGGATCTTGTGTGCCTGCCAAAGACACGAATCAACCCTGTGATAAACATAACGCAGATTGCAACTGGTTGCTTAGGAGACTGTTCATATTGCATCGTAAGGAGCGCCAAAGGTGCTCTCCGGTCATTCCCTGTGTCAAAGATCGTGGATGATGTTGAGAAGTCCATAAAGGACGGCTGCAAGGAGATATGGCTCACTGCACAGGACACCGGATGCTATGGGTTTGATACGGGTGTCAAGCTGCCCGCACTGCTCAGGAAGATTACTGCAATCGATGGTGATTTCAGGATAAGGATCGGCATGATGAACCCAGACCATGTACGGTCAATACAAGATGATTTGATGATTGCTTTAAATAATAAAAAGATGTACAAGTTTGTGCACCTGCCGGTTCAATCTGGGTCTGATGATGTCCTTAAAAGGATGGACCGTAGGTATACGATTGCTGAGGCAGGTTCAATTATTGATAAGTTCAGGAAAACTTTGGGCGAGTTCACTTTATCAACTGACATCATTGTCGGTTTTCCGGGCGAGACTGAAGAGCAGTTTCAAGAATCGCTTGATTTTGTGAACACATATAAGCCAGACATCGTAAATATATCAAGGTATGGTATAAGGCCTCTGACAAGAGCTGCAAGGATGGAGCAGGTTGACGGGAATGATGTCAAGAGGCGGTCTAAACTGTTGACTGATGCGGTGGACGAAGCTTGTATCGAACGGAATGAGAAATGGGTCGGTTGGAAAGGTAAGGTACTACTTTCTGAAATTGGTTCAAAAGGCGGTGTCATCGGTCGAAATTTTGCATATAAGCCGGTTGTTGTTGAAAGTGGTGAACTTGGCAAATCTGTTGAAGTTGAGATTGTTGAGGCACGAAAAGGATATTTAGTGGGGCGACTCGTATAATGAGAAACCCATTAAAACATAAATTTAATCCTTTTGAAGATATGAGAGATGTAAAAGAAATCATATTGTCTGAAGAGGATTATGATTTTATTCTTGATCGTCTATATTGGAGTCTTGAAAATAAGATAGAGGACTGTGGAGTTTTTACTGTTGAAAGGATAGGAGATACTGCAAGAATCTGCAATAATTACATATTCCCAGACGAATACAAAAAGAAGGGCTCTATAAGGACCTTAGATTTAGAAGAATCAGAATGGTATAAATCTTTTTTGAATGACCTAAGCCAAAAACGAGAAAAAATTGGATTTTATTACCATACACATTCAAGAGTAGAAGAATCCAGTAGTGAGGTACATGAAGAAGGATACACATCAAGGAGAACCCGAAAAAGAAAAACTGAGAAATCTGATGCAACTAAAAAAATAGGCGATATAATAATAGAGATGCTTGAAAATAAAAAGGTACACATACATGGCTATACACCAGCATCCAAACCATTTTTAAAACAGCACCCAACACTTGACATTAAAGATTTAAGAGATGTTCACTCATTAAATATATCAATACCACACTTAGGTAAAACTTATGACTCGTTTGTATCATAAAATTACATAAGTCATTAGACAATATATCATTTTAAAAAATCCAATAATTTATAAATACGCGTAAATCAAATATTTTAAATACAGCAAGAAATAAATATGAAAGGGTGTAATGTATGGGACTTGTTAATTTTTTAAGATATTGTAAAAAAGAAGGTAAGAGAGAATTTATCAATTGGGTTGTCAAGACCCCTAAGAAAGTAGTGCTATCACAGCTTGTATTGTTTGTGGCAAGTACGCTCATCTGGGATTTCCTGTTCTTTAAGTAGGGCTTGAAATGCTTTAGTTT
>DAOVVY010000111.1 GCA_030636885.1 Candidatus Nanohaloarchaea archaeon | reverse complement strand
GTCTAAAGTGACATCATAGTTTCCACCAAACTCTAATGTACCTGCACCATCTTTAGTCTCGACATGTCTCATGATCTTGGCTTCAAATTTACCTTGCTGTTCAAGGATCTTTCTGATGTCAGCCTCACCAAGACCAGCCATCTCAACCTGAATGTATTTTGACCCGACAGACATGATCCTTGTTTCAGTAAGTCCTAAAGTATTCACACGCACATTAAGTGTGGTTATGGCTTTATCTAAAAGTTCAGGATCTTCAGGCAACATCAATGCCCGGACACCGCCTTCAAGATCAAGACCTTTCTTTATGTCAGTAGTGATAGTTGCAGTCCCGTCGTCCTGCAAAGTATAGATAGGATGTATAAATATGATAGATACTATGATTGCCACAAAAAGCATCACAATTCTCCAGTCTTTGAGCAATTTATTATAATTCATTTCTTCTTACCCTTTTTTTTAGTTTGTTTTTTGTTATTTGCTTGACCTCTGACATATTTTGGTTTTTTCTTATCAGTCTTTTCTTCACTGTCTTTTTCATCACGAAGATACCATTTCAAAAGCCCGACATTCTGGAACCATGTAGTGACATAGTCCGCAAGTAGTCCGAATATGATAACCAGTGCAATCTGGTCAAGAACAGATGATGTAGATACAAGATATAATACAGTGAACGCAGCAACTGCAGAAGTGGTCATAGTGATCCCCGTCTTCATGGACGATGCGACCCTCTCGTCAAGCGTCCCTTCACCCTTTCTTTTAATTAGTCGTGTAGTAAGTAAGATGTCAGTATCAACCGAATAACCGATAAGCAATAATAATGCAGCCAATGTACCAAGATTAAGAGTTATACCAAATATAATCATGAGTGCCATTGCAAAAAGTATATCAACCGTTGCAGAAGCAATGATTGCAATTGAAGGCACGAACGTCTTAAAAGTAAGGAAAATAATAATTGCCATAAGTCCGAATGCAAACATGACTGCAATAACTGCCTGTTTCATAAATTCTGCACCAAGAGCAGCCCCTACAGACTGTATGTTGATGTCATCCGAATCATATTCAATTTCAGCAGCATCTAATATATCAATAATATCTTTATCCTGGATAACATTTTCACTTTCAAAAATAATACTTGTATCTTCATCGCTCGTAGATGTCCTCACAACAACCTGACCAATCTTATCATCTGCCAACCCTTCAATCAAAGAAACATCAACTGTACCCGAAAGCACCACAACTGATGCCACAGTACCACCCTTAAAATCAATACTCTTATCAAGGATTTCTCCAGTCTGTGAATAATTATATCCAATAACGCCTACCGAGAAGAAAATAAGGATTAATGAGATAAGCAACAATTTTTTGTAGTCAGTAATCATTTTCATAAAGAACACTTACATAAAAGGTATATCTTAAGATTTTATGGTTATGTTTATATGTCTTTTCATTTTTATAGTCAAAACAGCTTAATTTTTAAACAAGTGCAACACAAATAACTATTATGTTTGAAGTATACCTTTCAATGTTTGTAACCTCATTTTTAGCATCAACCATATTACCGTTAGGTTCTGAAACCCTTTTTGCAATTCTTGCACACGCAGGACACAACCTGATACTTTTAATCATAGTTGCAACAATCGGAAACTTTTTAGGGTCTCTTATAAACTATTATGTGGGTTTTTACGGCGAGAAGACCATCCTTTCAAGATATATAAAGATTGACAGCAGACAGTTCAAAAGATCTAAATACTTATTTAACAAGTACGGGAATCCCATACTATTTTTTTCTTGGGTCCCAATAATTGGTGATGCCCTGACATTGTTTGCAGGCATTGCGGGGTCCGACCTGAAAAAGTTTTATATTTATGTATTTTTTGGAAAATTAGTACGTTACATAATTATTGCATTATTCTTTTTATGAGTCTTTAGAAGATAGGTGTCCATTCGTCATCATTTTTCTTTTTTGGTGCTGTCTCTTTTTTAGGTTCGAAACCGAGCATACGATTGAATGCATCTTCTTTTCCCACACCGTCATCTTCTTTTGCAGGTAACGGTGCAGAGAATGTGGTTTCTTGCACAGATTCAACTGGAGCACTATTAAAATTATTAGGGACAGGTTCACTAAACGTTCTTGTATTTGCTAATTCCTCAGTTTTTGGTTCAGGATATGTATTTCTGAAAGAGTTTTCCTGTCGCATCTCCTGCCCAAAACCATTTGATTGCGGAACTTTTTCTTCTTCGTGAGTATCATTACCAAACATAGAAAATATAGATGGTTTTTCTTCTTCTTTTGTTGTCTCCTCACTTTCATACTGATCCTCATACACTTCCATAGCACGCATCTTAAGTTTTGCAAGCTTGCTTGCAGAAGCAGAAGAGCCCGAACTGAAAAGATGTCCATATTTGCCTGTCTGCTTGACCGGTTTTCTTACACCTTTAGTCTTTTTATCAGTTTTATGCCATGCCCTGATAGGTATCTCAACTTCACCAGGGCGAATATTTTTTTTACGTTCCATTATCTTATTGTATTTGTCTTTATTGTTTGTCTTATTACCGGAAAATAGAGTATCTACCTTATCTTTAGGTGCTGGCGGATTAAAGGTCGGCCGACGATAAGTAGCTCTTGACTTTGTAATAGTTCCTTTTGTTGAAAGCCCAACATAATTATTACTTGTCTTATTCTTTCGTTTTTTATCGACTGAAAAAACGATAAGTGTAGCCCCACCAATAATCATCAGTAAGAATATGAAGTATTCAAGCATACCCATTAATTGTCCCTATGCCTATTTAATAGTTATTGTTCCATTTCAATTTAGGTGTTTTGATGAAAAAGGTACTCGTGACAGAAAAACTGGATGCGGAAGCGATAAGACTTCTTGAATCATCAAAAAATTTAGATTTGAAAATAAAAGAAAAAACAACAGCAGAATCATTAATTGATGATATTAAAAATTATGATGCACTAATCCTCCGCACATATACGCAGATCACAAAAGAAGTTCTTGATTCAGCAACAACATTCACACTGATTGTCGTTGCGAGAGGGGGCCTTGACAACGTTTACGTTGATTATGCAAAATCAAAAGGCATTGAGGTACGAAATACACCTCGCGCAAACTTTGTATCCGTCGCAGAGCACGTCTTTGCACTGTCTTTATCCTTATTACGAAACATTCCTGCAGCAGACAGGTATGTTCGTGATGAGAAAGGCTGGGACAGGAAATTGTTCATCGG
>DAOVVY010000018.1 GCA_030636885.1 Candidatus Nanohaloarchaea archaeon | reverse complement strand
ATCTTTTTTCAGAACCATATAAACACCACAAATAATATTAAAATATCAACACTTACATCTATTTCCACATACGAGGATATAAATCTTCTTTCATGACAAGCCGATTGAGAGTTGCGACAATACCTTTCTTTTGAACTTTAATCTCTTCAGAAGTCATACAAGCAGTACCTATACCTATAAGTTCTCCTTTAAGACTCATTATAGCAACATTATCATCAACTTCAATACCTTTTGATAATTTTGAAATCCCTCCGATATGGAGCGGTGCACCATGACAGAGAGCAGACACAGTCGAATCCTTAACAAGTATAGTATCCATATGCTTGACGCCAAACTCCACAGGTTTTACAATCTCACGAAGCTTTGATTCATCACCATCCTCTTTCCATGCCACGAAAGCATCTTTAAGATCATGGAGAGTAACTGCCTGATTTTCACGGAACGGTCCCGCACGAGTTCTCCGAAGCGCATGCATATGTGCTTTGGCACCCATCCTTTTACCCAGATCAACACAAAGAGTACGTATATAGGTTCCTGCCTGCACATCAGCCCTGAAAAGAACATACCTACCAGATATCTCAAGGATATCAAGTGAATAAATATTTCTCTGACGCAGACGCCTCTTGACTGCCGACTTAACAGGTGGCATCTGGACGATAGTACCAATAAAATCAGAAACAGCTTCTTTAATTATCTTTACAGGTACATCAGAATGAAGTAACATGATAAAGACATACTCTTTACCTTCAGTAAGAAGCGCAGAAGTTATCTTAGTTGCGTTATTAACAAGAGAAGGTAGTACCCCCGTAACAGCAGGATCAAGTGTTCCAGAATGCCCTACTTTCTTAGCACCCAATATATCACGGGTCCATGCCGCAACCTGATGCGAAGTTGGGCCCGCAGGCTTATCAATTATAACAAGACCATTATTCAAACATTCTTCAATAGTCCGTTCATGAGGAAAACAACCGTATTTAGAATCACTCTCAGCTTCTTCTTTTACGATCCATCCAGTCTCATTCTTTAACATAAGAAATCAAAGCTTTAGTCCTGCTTTCATCTTGTCCGTAAGTTTTGCAGCATCAATTGCTTTAATAATCTCGTCATCAGTTGCTTTTGCCTTTATTTTAACAAGATCTGCTGTAGGCTCAAGATGAACAAGATTGCATCGTTTCCGTTTTATGCTTGTAAGTGCTTTAGGACCTGTAATCTCAACGAAAGCATCATCTATAACTTCCGTTATAACACAATATTTTGCTGCATCTTTTCCTGCAGTCTTTACACAAATTCTACCTGCTGTAATTGCTGACATAATTATCACCTAATATATAAATCAAAGTCTTGACTTGACTTTTATGTTTTCTCTTGCGCATCTACTGCAAAGAACACCGCCATAAGGACGTTCTGGTCTCTTTTCAGTCTTTGAAAGTTTTGCAATTTCACCTTTCTTACCTGTAGGTACACCTGCAAGGGGCACTCCACAAGATGAACAGTGCGCTTTTGCTACACCTTTACGCCTATAATGAAGGACATTGTTTCCGCCAGGAAGGCTAGTTTCTATCCTTTTAAATGATCTTGACCTAAATCGTGGTTCCATATTCAACATCTCCTTTTACTAAATTCACTAAATAAATAACTTAAACTTAAACATAACTATTAATCAATAGATATCAATTTCAACACAAATCTTTTTAAAATAAACACATTCATACCAACATCTAATTTTCCATCACATACACTATTATTACTGCACACCAAACAATTTCCTTAAGATTATTGTAGATGGTATCGACATAAGTATATACATACCAAGCCAACCCACAAAACCACCAACTAAAGGCAGGCGAATCGACAACTTGACTTTCATGGTCTTGAAAACGACAGATGACATATCATCGCCGCCAGACGACGATTTATACTCAATGATCCATTCCATCCCAGAAAGCATCACCGTATCCCCCAATGAATATACTTTACCCGTAACATCATCAACAAAAGTGACATCACCCCCACCAACACCCACATGAACAGTGAATGCATTCTCAAAATCACCGCGCACAAAAAGTGCAGAGGACTCATTGACAGGAGATATCACATCACCATATGTGAATCGCATCCATGGAAATACCATAAATATCAAAAGCATGGAGACCATCATAGGTTTAAGTACCATCTTAAGCTGTTGATGATTCAACTTCATACTTTTTTCCCAAAGATGTTTCATCTCTTTCTCATTGTTCTTTGCTCTCGCTTTCTTGATCTGTTTCTGTACAGTTTTCATCTCACGTTTTACATGCTTCAACTTATCCTGATTGACCAACATCTTATTAGCAATCACAAATACTAAAGATAAAAAGAAAGCAACAATGGAAACAGTATAGACTGGTTCAAGACCTAAAAGTGGACTAAATAGAATATTGCCAATATTGATTATAAAATCAACCATAAATATCACGATTTACCCATGAATTTCCTAAGTGACGGGTACATATCTTCAACATGCTGCACAGATACTTCTTCATACAGCTGATATATGATCATAACAGCCAACAGTATACCAGTACCACCCGCAAGTGCACCTGTCAGATCAGCAAATGCTGCAAGTAGACCGACAAAAGCACCACCTAAAACAGCAAGACTTGGAATATACCTGTCAAGAACTCTTTCTACAACCCGTATATCTCTCCGGAAACCAGGAATTTGCATACCACTATTCTGTATCTGCTTAGCAACTGAACGAGAGTCCATATTAGAACTGTGCATCCAAAATATTGAAAACACAACACTTGCAATCACAAAAAATGTAGTATATATGATAACCCTCAACACATCATCAAAGACAATATTGAGTGTCACAAGATTCCATATGAAATTAGATGGAGGACTAAGATAATACACAAGACCTGACAATGGAGCACCATCCGCACTGAAAGTACCTAACAAAGGAAACCCTCGTGATGCTAAAAGCTGACCCCAGACCTTAAAATTAATCAAAAGTGCAGCAGCTAAAATAACCGGGATAACTGAAGTATATATAAACTTCAAAGGCCATTTCCTACCAAACCCACGTACAGAACCAAACGCCAAAGGTATCTCTACACGCATAGCTTGAGCATAAACAACCATACCAAATATGAATAATGTTGTTAATACTGGCAAAAGCGATAAGAAATCAGGAACACCCGACAAGACCGATGAGAAAAAATAAGGAATAACACCAGACGGAGTACCAGTAGTACCAAATGGATTAAACAATCTCAAAAATATCTGTTTACTGACACCTGCAGCAATAAAAAGAGACACACCTGAACCAAATCCCCATTTACTCACAACTTCATCCAAAAATACAATTATAATCCCACCAAGAGCAATCTGAAAAATTACAAGACCCACAGTCATAGGCAAGAAATTCATAGGTTGTATAGCACCCATAAGCGTATAAGCTGCAGCCTCAACAAAACATAACACATAAGTCAATATTTTTTGAGTTCCTTGGAACATAACTTTACCATGATGCGTTGACATATCCCAATTAAGTATACCAGAACCAGTCAAAAGTTGCAAAAAGATACTTGATGTGACAATAGGACCGATACCCAATGTAATTATAGAACCAAAACTTGCACCCATAATATCTTCAAGTGCCTGAAATTGAGCAATAGCTGTTGAAGCAACACCCCATACTGCAATCTCTGAAAGAATATAATAGAAAAGAAGACCGAGAAGCGTCCATTTAAGCTTTTCCTTAAATGTAAGTTTCTTGATTGGTTTTGCCACACCAGGAAGCTTCTGTATCAAAGACTCATAATTCATCAAATACACACCATAAACTCATGTTAAAACAATATTAATTAAGACAAAAACCAACAACGTAAATGTCTACTAACAATATATGAAAAACTATATATAAAAAGATATATACAAAAAAACAAAAAAACCAGAAATATAGTTTAAGATTACTCTAAAACTATTACTTTCCCACCAGCTTTCTCAATTTTCTCAATAGCAGTACTTGAAAATTTCTTTGCAGTAATATTCATCTTTGAACTAACAATACCACTACCTAAAACTTTTTGTACACCAGCCTTACCTAAATCAATTGCATATGCTGCACCAGACTTGATAGCCACACCAGATGCTACATATGTATCAAGATTAAGTTCAATCCGGGATAAACTAATAGTCACATCAGAATTTATAACTTTCGTAGGTCTGACGAAACCAGATTTACCAATCCTTTGTTTAATATTATGAAGCGCTGTCATTTTTTGTTGTCCTTTCTTTCCGGAACCAGCCATACCTCGACCACCACGGCTTCCAGCACCCCTATGTTTTTTAGGAGAGCCCCATGCATGAGTCCTAGAACCTCTGAGTTTCCGTACTTTTTTTGTCTTGTTTACAACCATATTGATCACGAAATTGGATATATTTAGATCATCTTGACAAGAAGATCATTAATCTTTTCTCCCCTATAACCTAATGCGCCTTTCTGAACAAAAGTTCTTTTTATCCCGCCACGCTCATGTCCTTTGACAGGTGGAGAAAGTCTAAATACAGGCCTTATGCCAGAATCATTAATCTTGCCATCTTTAATCTTTTTGACAGCAGCTGCTGCAATTTTATTATCAGCAAATAATTTAGAACTGATCCTACCTCTTTTAGATACAAGATCAGTCAACATATCATCAGAGACTTCACCCCAAGTGACATAATCTTTTGCTTTTTTAAGCATACCATCCATGTATTCATTCTTTGGAACAATAACACAATGATTAGGTTTTGTAAGCCTCAAAGATTCAAGAGTATATTTTATCTCTTTCCTTATGCCCACGGTACCTCTGACCCTTATAACTGCATATAATTTTGACATAATAATCACAATAAATTTAAATAATTCCTTCAACCATACCAGTTGATTTTTTAGCATCTTCAGAAACTCGCATATTATTAAGTTTCTTAAGTGAACCAAATATAGCTTTCACAAAGTTAAGCCTTGTCTTTGTCTGACCACGGCTCTTACCCCATACATCAGTTATACCAGCCAGAGTCATAAGTGTTTTTGCTTCTTTAGCAACACAAAGACCAATACCTTTAGGTGCCGGCATAAGAGTCACATTAACTGACCCACATTTTGATTCAGTTTTAAAAGGAATTGAATGATACGATTTACACTGACATTCCCATGAACCACAACCCCTTCTAACTGGAATAATATTAAGTTTAGCTTTTTTAACAGCATTTGCAATTGTTGTTGGCACATCTTTACTGGTAGCATAACCAAGACCAATAAGACCATTACCATTCCCAACTGCAACAAGTGCATGAATAGAACGACGTCTACCAGACTTATGCATACGGTTAGTATACCTTATAGGTGTTCGCATAATACTTCCACCTTTACCAGGATTACCACCAATTTGTATAACCTGATCTTTTATTTCAGGCACTAAAAAATCAACAATTTCAGATTCCCTTATGACAAGACCCTGATCAAATATATCATCAATACTTTTGATTTCCCCATTCATAACTTTTCTTCCAAGTTCAGTTCTAGGAACCCAAGTTTCCTTAATATCTTTTTTCTCAGAATCCCTTCTTCTAAAATCTGCCATAATAATCACATAAACTCATTACTTATTTCTTGCTCTTTGATTCCCCTTTAACTGATTCTTTTTTTTCAACTTTTATTGAAGAACCTGCAAGTATTTTCTTTTTTACTGTTTCAACATCTTTAACAATAGATGTTTTTTTTGAAAGCATCAATATGTGCACCTGTAATTCGGTCATCAGAGGGTATATTATCTGATGAGTGAGGTATTTCAAGACCGCCATCAACCGCACCTTTTAAAACTGCAAAGATTGTTGCACCTTTAGTAGGTGTCAAAAGACCAATATCAAGTATAGCATTATCAATATTATTAGATTTTGCAAGTACTGCAAGCTGAAGACCTGTTAAATAAGCAGCAGGTATATTCTTAAATGAACCTTTCCATCCATGTTTTGCAAGAGATGATGAATCAACAGCAACAACAGTTTTATCCTGTCCATGAACTGAAATTACAATTTGCGCAATCATTTTTGTATTTGATCTACGAACAACCATACGTGGCTTACCAGAGATTAACAGATTAAGCCTTTTTTTATAATTAGTCTTACCTTCGACTCTTCTTCTGAAATGTGAAAGATGTTTTGAGTTCATTAAATTCACCATATTTTAACAAAATTATTCCTTTAGTTTCTTTATATACAGGTTCAGGTGAGATTTATTCCTGAAAAAACCGCTTGTTGAAAGACGGTAAAGTTTTGTATATTCAGTTGGAAGTATAATCTCTTTTGATTTCAATTTTAATAGTTCAGACCTTAAAGCTCTTATTTTTTTCATCCATTCAACTTTAGGATATGCACGTGTTTTTGCTGTACCTTTTCTAGAACCAGCACCGCTCCTCAAGGATTTTTTCTTCTGTATTGCGATTTTTCTCGCACGAACTCTACTCTGACCTTTTAAAGAAGCCACTTTAATTATATCTTTAGCCACAAGAGTTCTTATATCATGACGTGTAATTGCAGAGCTGACTTCTTCCGCATGATTAGGACTAACCCATACTCGATCCTTTCCTACCTTAAGCATTCTTGAGGCCAGTTCTTTTTGCTGTCTTGTGTTCATAAAAATCACATCATCAATTAAATTCAATTATTTGTAAGTTCTATTTCAACGCCTTCGGACAATATGATTTCATCAGTGAATTCAGTATTGCATAACGGGCATTCAAAATAATTTATTTTTTTTTCATTGCGAGCATCACCAATAGTTCCACATTTTGGACATTTCGTATGTCCTGCATGTAAAAATGTTATCAGTGTCATTATAATTCACCCATCAACTATTAAATTATTATTGTTCGAATTGTTTATAACTCCTAAATTTTTATTTCTTAGGCTCAGCTTCATCTGAAACCTTTTTTACTTCATCTTTATTGTTATCTTTATTAACATTATCTTTTTTAACCTTTGCTACAACTTTCTTAGCAACTTTATCTTTTTTTGAAGCAACTTTTATAGCTTTAAGTGTCGAAACACCAGGATTTAAAATTCTAACATTTAATTTGTTAGCAGTATTAACAATATCAATTCTCTTTTTAAGTCCTACTGTAGCTGCAATCCTTGCAACTTCATCAACTTTATTGATTGTCTCAAGATCTGAAACTTTACAAATCATAACTTCCTTTTTACCGCAAGCATGAAATCCACGAACTTTAACAGGAGAACCATAACTTGGAGTTGGATTAGTATGCCCTCTCCTATGCATCCTAAACTTATTATGTCTACCTTTTCTACCTCTCCATGCAGTTCCAAGCTTTAGATACCTATAAGAATCCTGCCTAGTAAATGAAGGTTTCTTACTTTTTATCACTTTTCGTACATCAAGCAGTTTTTTAATCATAACAACACCATAATTTTCTATTTCTATCATTCTTTAGTTACAAGATAAACTCCATCTTGGAAAACTCGACGATCTTTACCTTTAACTTTACAAGCTTTTTCAATATTAGCTGCAGTCTGACCAACATCATCCTTATTAATCCCCGATACAATTACATCCTCTTTCTTAACAACAACTTTAGTTTCACCCAAAATATTTGCTTTCAAAATACCTTTTGCACCAAGGAAATTTTTAATATCAACAACATTACCATTCACAGACACATTCATAGGAAAGTGAGTGTATACAATCTTTAATGAATATGTAAAACCGCTTGTAACACCCTTTATCAAATTATTGATATGAGATATCCAAGTTCCCACAACTGCACGGTCTTGATTTCTTTTTGATTCAGTACTAATTACAATTGTACTATCTGTAATCTTACATATAACATGTGGATGAACAAAAATCCTACTAACATTTACTCCATCTTTTGAAACATCAATCTCCCCACCGGTTCGTAGTTCAATTTTTACTCCCTCAGGAATTACAATTTTCTGTTCATACACCATAAAAACACCATAATAATTAATTCAAATTTTATTTAAAAAGTCAAAATATTTAATCACTTAATATACATAAGCAATTAAACTTCCCCCAATTATATTTTTAGTTTCTTTGTGAGATTTGACACCCTTTGAAGTTGAAACAATCATAACTCCAATATTACTTGCAGGAAGATATCTTTTTTCAAATTTAAGATAATCATCTTTTTTAACTGCATGTCGCGGAATTATTGGTTTACAATCATTGATCATACCAATAAGTTCAACTTTTATCTGTCCACCTTGATTATTTTCTATGACTTTATAATCACCAATATATCCATTTTCCTTAAATATATCTATTATACTGACCATCATACTAGACGTATAATCCAGTAAACACTCCTTTTTTCCAACATGTTCAGCATTTCGAAGAACAGTCATTACATCTGCAATAGGATTATGTAACATCAAATTTCACCATTATTTATTTTTAATCATACTTTTTGAAACCTAGACTACTTGCGATTTCACGGAAACAATTACGACAATAATTAAGATGATATGCTTTTATAACACCTTTACCAGTCTTACCGCATCTCCTGCATTTATTATTAGCCAAACCATTACTTCTAGCTTTTGGCATATTATGTTTTTTAAATTTTACAGCCTTTGTCTTATTTGATTTCTGTTCCAATTGTTTCAAAAGTTTTCTATAATCTCCCATATAACATCACATACACAATTACAAGATTTCTAATTTAAATTCCTTTTTCATAAAATCTCTAGCTTCATCCCGTGTTATCCTATGAGATAAAGGTATTTTCCTTTTCTGAATTTTTCTTCTCTTGATTCTGAAACCAGCTCTTTCAAGAGTTACACTGACATTAAAACCCATAATTCCTATAGCAGGATCATATTTAATTCCAGGCACTTCAAGATATTCTTCAAAACCAAAATTAAAGTTACCTTCATTATCAAAGCTTGATCCCTTAATAGCATTACCTTTAGCACGAAGCAGATTCTTTAGAGTATCCAAAGCTTTCTGATCTCGCATTGTTACTTTGACTCCTATGACTCTTCCTTTACCGACTTTATATGTCTTTGCTTTTCTTGAAGCTAAGGTCTTAACAGGTTTACATCCAGTAAGTCTCTCTGCAAGAAGTACCGCACTATCAAGACGATCTACATTCTTTCCAAGACCTATATTCAGTACAACCTTTGAGACCTCAATATTTTTCATAAGATTCATAATAATCACAAACCACTATACTCCATAATTTATTCAACTTTAATAAGGGATGCTTTTGTTCCCATAACAAAGATATAACTTTTTAATGTCCTAAGCTCAGTACCATCAATATCCACTATAACCATATTTGGTTCCGGACTCTCAATAATCTCAAGTTTTTTTATTTTACCAATAGCACCTATATGTTTACCACCAGTAACCATCACAACATTACCAATTGCTACAGGTTGATGAGATTTTACTTCTTGACTAGGTACTGCAATCTGTACAGTATCCCCTATTTTATATACTGCTTTTTTAACATCCATGACAAAAGTCCGACCATCGTGAAGACCAAACTGTACTTTTCCGCCATGTAATGCTTTTTTTGAAATTATTTTACCAAGTTTAAAAGATGATTCTTTACTTTCAATCTCAACAGGTACTAATTTTCCTGTTTTTAAAAGTATACGATAATATTTCTTGATTTTAGGTAATGCAACAACATCCATAAAACCAACTGGATGTTTATAATCCTTTATGATTTTACCATCAACTAAAAGCTGACTATCATTTAATATTGTCTTTGCTTCGGCAAGTGTTTTTGCAAACATTAATATATCCCTAAGAAGCACACCGACAGGTATACACTCATCTTTTCCATGAGGTCCTGAATTAGGCAAAACTGCAAACTTAGCAGTCTTCTTTGGTATATGATAATTTTTTGATGCTCGAAGTCTCTTTAAATGCATTACAATCACTCATTCCGTAAATATTATTTTT
>DAOVVY010000095.1 GCA_030636885.1 Candidatus Nanohaloarchaea archaeon | reverse complement strand
TCAGCCTCAATCTTCAACGATTTCTTAACCACGGGTTTAACTGTTTCAGGTTCAACCATTACAGAAAACATAGCAAGCGCAGCATTAGAAAATGCATCCTCACGAGTTTTTCCATAAGCAGTAAACTTAGCATCTGCCGTATGCGGTAAAAAAACATATTTTTTCATATTACCCATACTTTATTTGTAACGATAATATTAATATATAATCACTTACAACAATACAAGAACCTAGAACTAATTAACATCAAGAATTATATCAATTTGTTTACATTCCTTCAAAAGAACAAGAAAATCATCCCTCAAATCCATTTTAACCTGCACCTCAGTTAAACCATTTCCAGGATTATATTTAATATCTAATAATGAAGTACATTCAAAATCCAAATAAGAATTATCAGCCACAATAAACCTATAATTAAATGGAAGAGCTAAACCAATACCATAATCTACAGAATTTAAAAAATGCTCAAACTTATTTAAATAATCATAAGGATTGCTCAACAAAATCTCATCTCTTGAACCCACATAAACAGGATCATTTGGATCTACAACATCAACAGAATTATAAGCCTCATAAAAAAGACAACCCAATAACTTTATCGTTTCCCTATCATCTTCAAGACAAATATCAAAACAATTAAAATCAAGACTTAACGAATACATTTCAGAAGTAATAGGAGAAATAACAATATTGGCAACACCATCAACGTTACGTTCAAATGGCGCAGAATTAATTAAATCAATATTATCAGCACTACGAAATTGTTTATCATATTCTTTCAATACATCTGAAATTTGACATTTCATATAAATCACAAGAGATTAATTATAATAATTTATAATTTTATAAATATAACAAAAAACAGAAAAAAAAGCGTCGAGGATGTGAATTTCACAAAGAGACCCAATAGCACAGACAACATTAATAATGAACATTGACTTCGCGCTGAAAGCGTGAACGTCAACTGCGCCTTGAGGGAGTCCCCTCATTTTGAACACACGTGAGCCGAAGCTCAGAAGCTTTCCAGGCTTCCGCCATGGCCGAGCTAGGCGACCTCGACAAAAAAATATAAAGTGAAAATAACTAAAGGATTTAATCCTTAAGTTCAATTTCAATATGAACTCCATCAGGAATAGGAATTCTCATTATTCGCCTTAATGCTCGCTCATTCACACCAATATCAATCAGTCTTTTATGAACACGCATTTCCCACTTTTCATAAGTCTCAGTACCATCCGCACATGGAGACTTTCTTGTAGTAATCTTAAGCCTTTTTGTAGGTAGAGGAATTGGACCACGTACACTAGCACCAAATTTATCAGATATGTCTTTTATCTCTACTGCCAGCGTATTAAGCTTATTTATATCTATACTTGAAAGAGCTATCCTTGCTTTTTGCATATATCATTACACCTATTTTTAGAAGATGACTCACATCACCCTCACATATTTTATAATCTTGAATTTATTAAAAAAATAAAAAAAGTAAAAAAGGAAATTATTCCTTCCTTTTAACTAGATCCATACAAAGACCAGCAGCGATTGTCTGACCCATATCTCTTATAGCAAATCTTGCCATCTGAGGCAATTCACTATTTTTCTCAATAGACATCGGTTTTGTTGGTACGCATCTGATTATCGCAGCATCTCCAGCTTTAATGAAATCCGGATTTTCTTCAACGACTTCACCAGTTGCAGGATTGATCTTTTTCACAATTTCAACAATCTTACATGCGATATGTGCTGTACTTGCATGGAACACAGGAGTGTATCCTTTTGTAATTACACTTGGGTGCTGTAGAACAACGATCTGTGCAGTAAATTCTTCAACCATTGTAGGAGGGTTACTTACTTCACCAAGAACATCTCCTCTTTTGACATCGTTTTTACCAAGACCTTTGATACTTACACCGACATTATCGCCAGGAAGTGCTTCAGTCATCTGTGTGTGATGCATCTCAATACTCTTGATTTCACCAGTCTTACCGGATGGCATTGAAACAACTTTCATACCAGGTTTAAGAACACCCGTCTCAACTTTACCAACAACAACTGCACCAATACCGGAAATTGTATAAACATCCTGTACTGGAAGTCTTAGTGGTTTATCAGTTGGTTTTGCAGGAACAGTAAAACTGTCAAGGATTTGTAAAAGAGTCTCACCCTTATACCAACCTAAGTTTTCGCCCTTATCCTTGATATTATCGCCAACCCATGCAGATACTGGAACAAATTTAATTTCATCAGTCTTATAACCTACAGACTGAAGAAGTTTTTTAGCATCATCAACGATTTTATTGAATTTAGCTTCATCATAACCAATAGTATCCATCTTGTTTACAGCTACAGTAAGCTGATTTACACCAAGAGTTCGACAAAGGAAAACATGTTCTTTTGTCTGTGTCATAATACCATCATTTGCTGCAACTACAAGAATACCTGCATCTGCCTGACTTGCACCAGTAATCATGTTCTTAATGAAATCTCTGTGTCCTGGAGCATCAATAAGAGTAAAATAATACTTAGCAGTATCAAACCTTTTATGTGCAAGGTCTATAGTTACACCTCTTTCTCGTTCTTCCTTAACAGTATCCATAAGGAATGCAAACTTGAAAGTATCTTTCTTCAATTCTTTTGCTTTCTCTTCGAGTTTTCTCATTTCTTGTTCAGAAACATTACCAGTATCAAATAACAATCTTCCGATTAGTGTTGATTTACCATGATCAACGTGTCCAATTGTTACAAGATTCATGTGTGGTTTATCAGCCATATAAATAACCTCCAAAATTATTTTGTCTTAAAATGAACTGCATAGTTCAGTATAAGTAGTGTTATTGTATTAAAAACTTTTAAAAAGATATGCTTTTTAACGAATACAACAACAAAGGATTTTACAAGATGAACTTTATAAACCTTATGCCATACCTATAATTACAACAATTAACAGATAAATCAATAACAATTTAAAATTAAATATTTACATAACCTGTCATGACATCAGATATTTCGATGAATTGCTGTGAATGCGGGCACAAGAACATAATCTCAATCAGCAAATTCTATGATGCCTTTGACGGAACCTTCACTTGCCAAAAATGTGGAATGTACCTTGACGACGCAAATGACGCATTAGATGAATGAATAATACCAATTAATAATAGATATAATAATTAAAAACAATTGAAAAAAAGATAAAAAAATCAATAAAAAATAAAAAAAGGAAGAAAAATACTTAAGATCCGTAAGAACCTTGAGTAGGTACAATCTCTTTAAGACCTTTTCTATTTCTGATCTGAAGTATTGTCTTATTCTGAAGATCTTTTGGCATCAATTCATATAAAATAGCCATAAGTGACTGGAAACCACGACCACCAGTAGCAGATTTCAATGAAGCTTCAAAACCGAACATTTCAGCCACAGGAATCTTTGCCTCAATGACAGTCATGTCACCTTCTTCAGACATGTTAAGCACCTGACCACGACGGTTCTGTACTTCAGTCATGACATTACCCATATTACCAGTAGGCGTATCTATACGCAATACCTGTTTTGGTTCAAAGATAGATGCATCAGCATTAATCATTGCTTCCTTAACAGCACTACGTACTGCAGGAAGAACCTGTGCAGGACCTCTGTGGATTGTATCTTCATGAAGTTTTGCATCCATAATAAGCAATTTAAGACCAAAACAAGGTTCATCAGCCATAGGTCCTTTATCAC